>JAWLGC010000094.1:0-10279 GCA_041685265.1 Desulfomicrobiaceae bacterium
CGACCGGCCAGGTTGCGGACCTCTTCGGCCACCACTGCAAATCCTTTGCCGTGATGCCCGGCCCGAGCCGCCTCAACAGCCGCGTTCAAGGCCAGCAGGTTGGTCTGGAAGGCGATTTCATCGATGACCGCGGTGATTTTGGCAATGGCCTTGCTGGAATCGGTGATCTCCTGCATGGCCTTGACCATATTGCGCATCTCTTCGATCCCCTGTCTGGCCACATCAAGCCCCTGTCCGGCCAGTTCGCTGGCCTGGGAGGCGTTGTCTGCATTGGCCCTGGTCTGACTTCCCACTTCCGCCATGGAGCTGCTGAGTTCTTCGAGGGAAGCGGCCTGCTGTGTGGCATCGCCGGACAGGGTCTGGCTGGATGTCGAGACCGAAGTGGCCATGGAGGTCACCGTGTCCGAGGTCCGGCTGATGCTGCTGACCACGGTGCGCAGGCTGTCCGCCATGGTCTGCAGGTCCCGGCCCAGCACGTCGTCGTTTGATGCCAGTTCCACATCCACGCTCAGGTTGCCGGATGCGATCTCTCCGGCCATCTTTTTCTTGTGTGTCAGACTGCGGACCATGCCCTGCATGGCCAGGTAGACCCCGGTCAGAGGGCTGTCTTTGCTTCGGGTCTGGAATTCCAGATCCAAACGACCGGCTGCGATCTGTTCGGCCAGGCGGGACAGGGTTTTGGGTTCCGCTCCGAGGGGGCGAAGGATATTACGGTCCATAAACAGAATGGATCCGAGCAGGGCCAGGAGCAGGGTCACGGCTCCGATCCCCATGGCCACGGAGCGAAGGCTGCGTACCGGAGCCAGGGCAACCCCCGCGTCCATCTCCGCAATACAGGCCCAGGTGGTGTCGTCGATCCGGATCGGGGCGAAAGCGGACAGCACCTTTGTTCCGTGAACGTCCTGAATCATTTCGGCCCCGGTTTCTCCCGCCATGGCCCTGGAGACGGCCGTGGTCCGGACCGCTGCTTTTTCCGGGGCGGCAAAGGAGCCGGCAATGGAGTGCAGATCGGGATTCCGCAGGGAGTCGGAGCGCATCAGCCCGTCGGGACCGACCAGATAGGTCTCTCCGGCTTCACCCATTTTGGAGTGAACCTGCATCAGGTTGTTGATTTTTTCCTGAGGAATGCGCAGAGCGGCCACCCCCTCGACCTCTTCGTGGGTGTGGTCGTAGATGGGGGCGGCCACGAAAGTGGCCGGCTTTCCGTCCAGGCCCGGATAGGGGGCGGTGTCGATCAGCACGGTTTCACCTTTCAGGGCCGCAGCCCAGGCCCGGGCCAGATTGGAGTCCTTGAGCAGGGCCCCGTCCTTGAGATCTTCTCCGAGGTCTCTGCCCCGGGTGTGAGAGAAGATGATACGTCCGTAGTCGCTGATCAGATAGACATCGGAAAATCCGAGTGTCTCGGCAAAAGGGGTGAAGGATGGTTGTACATATTCGTACAGATCCGTGTATTCGGTTGAGGTCACGTCCATGCGTTTGCCGTTGGAGGCCGACAGGGCGTAGTCGCGCAGCATGCCCAGGGCATAGTAGACCCCGGAGCCTGTTGCGTAGATCCTGGCTTCCTGTTTCCAGCGGGATACGGTGTCCTCAATGGCCAGTTTTTTGGCGTCCCGGACCGACTCCAGCTGTTGAAAGGCCTGATCCCGGAGGCTCCGGGAAGCGGTCTGTACGCTGTATGTTCCGATGATCAGTGAGGGCAGCAGGGCGATGGTCAGGCAGAAGGTGATCAGTTTGGCTTTCAGGCTCATATGGGCTCCGGCTGGTTGTGCGTATCGAATCGTTTGTTCCCGTGGTGGTTATGCGTTGAATGTTACAGGGTTATGACCGGGTGATGCCGAGGCGGCGGCAGAACGACAAAAAAAGGCGGCGGACGATGCATGATCGTCCGCCGCCTTTGACGGTTTTGTGTCGTCTGCGGTTATTCGGGCACGGTCCGGACCAGGATGGCGCAGACCTGGCCGTTGTTGACCGAGGCAGCGAAGTCCACATTCAGCTCCCCGTCCGTAACCTCGACTCTGGCGGTCAGGTCATGGGCGGTCAGGCTGCCGGCTGCTGCGACCAGGTCCAGGTTGGTGGCCACGGCCCGGCCTTCTGCAGTGATGGTAAAGATCCGCTTGTCCGTGTCGGACCAGAAGATCTCGGCACATTTGATGACCACGTCGTAGGTCCCATTGGCCAGGGGCAGGGCATACCCGAAGTTGCCCCACCGCTCGCTGCGGTACAGGAAGTCGTCCTCGGTCTCGGCAATGGCGCCGATTTTGTCCGTAGCGTCCTTGCCCTTGCCGCCCACGAAGAGGGCATCGGCCTGAAACACGTTGCCTTGTCCGTCCACGTACCGGGTCCCACCGGCATTGACGGCCAGAACCGTTTCCGGTCCGGCAGGGGGTGCGGTTTCATCCCTGGTGACCAGTACCGCGCTCAGCTTGGCGTGGTTCACGTCGGTGCTGAAGTCGATGTCCAGGGTTCCGTCGGTCACGGAGACCGGAACTTCCACGTCATAGGCGGCAGCGGCACCGGCCTCGGCAACCAGATCCAGGTCGGTGACAGCTTCCTCTCCTTCCACGAGGACATCGAAGATGCGCTGTCCGGGATCGGTCCAGTAGATCTCGGCGAACCTGAGGGTCACGACATAGTTGCCGTTGTCCATGGGGATGTTATACCCGAAGGTTCCCCACCGCTCGCTCTGGTACAGCGGGTCGTCTTCGGTTCCGGAGATGGGGGCGGAGGTGTCGGTCGCAGGTTTGGGGTTGCCGCCGGTAAAGTGCGCGTCTTCCTGGTACCGGACACCGGAACCGTCCACGTACTGGCCGCCGCCGGCGTTCATGGCAAAGGCGACCGGGGTTTCAGGTTCTGCGGCCCGGGATACGCTCAGCCCGCTCAGCTTGGAGTGGTTGACATCGGTATTGAAATCAATGTCCAGGCTGCCGTCGCTGACAGTCACGGGAATCTGTACGTCGTGGGCCGTGCTGGGGCCGACCTGGGCCACGATATCCAGGTTGGTGACCACCTCGTCGCCTTCCACAAGGACATCAAAGAGCCGCTTGTCCGGGTCTGTCCAGAAGATTTCAGCGAACTTCAGGGTCAAAACGTAGTTCCCGTTGGCCATGGGCAGGGAGTAGCCGAAGGAGCCCCACCGTTCGCTCTGGTACAGCCGGTCGTCCTCGGTGCCGGCGATGGCTGCGGAGTCGGTCCTGGCTGCTTTGGCGGTTCCGCCGGAGAAGCCGGTGTCGGCAGCGTATACTGTACCGTCTGTTGCGGTATAGGAAGTATCGCCTGCGTTCAGGGCGATAACCAGGTCGGACTGCTCCGGAGCTGCAGGAGAGGTCGGGTCGGCGGGATCATACCCTTCGGCCAGTTCGGCTCCGTCTGTATACCCGTCACCGTCCGCATCCGGGTCCAGGAGATTTATAAGCCCGTCTCCATCCGGGTCCGCGTTCCAGTCTGCTCCCCAGTAGGCCAGTTCGTCGCCGTCACGGATCCCGTCGTTGTCCGTGTCCGCCCGGTTCGGGTCCGTGCCGTAGGTGTATTCCTCCTCGAGGTCGGTAATGCCGTCGGCATCCGAGTCTTCGGACGCAGTGTTTCGGGCCACGACCAACCCGCTCAGCTTGGCCTCGTTGACCGTGGCCTGGAAGCTCAGGTCGAGAACGCCGTCCTTGATGGTTACAGGCAGGGTCACGTCATGGGCCACCCCGGAACCGGCAACCTGAACCAGGTCCAGATTGGCGATGGCCTGGTTGCCCTCGACCAGGACGTCGAACACGCGTTGTCCTGCTTCAGTCCAGTAAATTTCAGCAAATTTCAGAGTCAGATCGTAATCGCCGTCGGGCAGGGGAATGGCGTATGTGAAGGTTCCCCACCGTTCGCTGCGATAGATTTCAGGGGTATCTGTGGCGGTGACGGTTGCCGTGGAATCAGGTTTGGCTGTTCCCCCGGCATGGAACATGTCGGACTGGTAGGTCAGACCAAGGCCGTCGGAGTATTCGGCTCCGCCGGCATTGATGGCCAATCGACCGGAGTCGTCCAGTGGAAAGAGGGTATTGGCCGGATCGGAACCGGCATTGATTTCCGCGCCGTCGGAAATGCCGTCGTTATCCGAGTCGGGATCAAGGATGTTGGGAATACCGTCTCCATCGGCGTCTCCGTTCCAGTCCGATCCCCAGTACGCAAGCTCCTCCTTGTCGGAGATGCCGTCCCCGTCCGTGTCGGCCAGATTTGGATCGGTTCCATAAATTGAGCTTTCCTCAGTATCCGACAGTCCGTCTCCGTCGCTATCGTTAAGCGCGATGGTGTGGGAGATTTCATCCGAAAGAGGGCCTTCGTTGCCGTTGGCATCATAGGCGGAGGCCGCAAAATAATAGGTCCGGCCCTGTTCCAGGTCGGCCAGGGTGCAGGTTGTCATGGGGCCGGCATCGGTGACGATTCCGTATCCGCCCGGCGTGGTCCCGCAGTACACCTTGTATCCTTTGACGATGTCCTGGGTGCTCGGGTTCCAGCCAAGGGTGACCTGCGCAGCATGGCTGATGCCGGAGGTCAGAAGGATGATCAGGAGCGATAGAAAAATTGGAAAAAACAGTGTTTGCGAAAAAGATTTCTGTTTCTGTTTCCAGATACTCATGGATGTACCTCTGAGTGACGAGTGTTTCTGCCGATGAGGTACAGGCGTCTTGCTGTCATCATTCGGCAGCTCTACGGCCATATCCTTTTATGAAAGGATTTAGGCTAGGAGCTTTGCGTCCCGCCCTTTCAGGCGGTTTGCCTTTTACAATGTGCTTCGAAGCGATCCGAGCAGAATAGCAAGGGAGATGCCAAGACGTGAAAGGATGAAGAGGCTCTGAATTCGAGAAAAAAAAAGGGTTTGATGCAAGGGGGCTACGGGAGAGGGGGGAAAAGAGAGAAAAGCGGGAAGATACAAAAAAAGGAAGGGATGATCTTGTCTTTCAGGGTGTTATCGAAGAATAAAAGAAAGAAAAATAAAATACGGGACACCGGACGAATTGGACAGGGATTCGGTCCTCAGAGGGGGCTCGGGCGGGAGAAAATATGTAATTCGTAATACGAGAACGTAATCGATTCGGCATCCGGTTTCGTTATAACAATTTCTGGTCAACTTTTCGTACCTCTGCGGAGGATACTATCTCACGTGGAGTCGCTGGAAAACCGGAAAAAATGTGGAGGGTGCGATGAGGATGCAGCTCTGGGGCAGGATGCTGAACAAGCTGGCGTTTGTGGCCCCCGGCGGGTTCGGGATCCGTCCCCGGCTCCAGAAATGGCGTGGAGTCAGGATCGGGGCAAACGTGTGGATCAGTCAGTACGTGTACCTGGATGAAATTCATCCGGAGTGCATCACCATTCAGGATAACTGCTCCATCGGATTGCGGACATCAATCATCGCCCATATGTACTGGGGCCCGAGGCAGGACAGCAACGTCTCCGGCACGGTGACCATCATGCCCGACACCTTTGTCGGGCCGCACTGCGTCATTCTTCCCGGGGTGACCATCGGCAGCTCCGTCGTCATCCAGGCCGGAACAGCGGTTTCCAGAAACGTCCCGTCCGGGGTGCTCTGGGGAGGGAGTCCCGGCCGTCCTCTGGCCCGGGTTACGGTCCCGCTGACCCGGGAATTCGGACATGAAGCCTTTTCCCGCGGTCTGAAACCATTACGGAAGAAAGAGAAGGGAGGATGATCTTTCTGCC
Organism: Desulfomicrobiaceae bacterium; assembly: GCA_041685265.1. Taxonomy (GTDB): domain Bacteria; phylum Desulfobacterota; class Desulfovibrionia; order Desulfovibrionales; family Desulfomicrobiaceae; genus JAWLGC01. The sequence continues at coordinate 5,695 of JAWLGC010000094.1, forward strand.
CAGGGTCGTTTCTAAACCAGACCCACTTTGAAATATTGAGTTTTAATTTTAGGCGAAGACAGAAGAATTTTAACAGGAGTACAGGAGAGACAGGAGGGAAGAAAAAGACCTCTTTCTCCTGTTCTTCCTCCTGTTTTTTCTCCTTGTCTCCTGTAAAGTGCCTTTCCTAAAAATTCCGTTTTTCAAAATGGTCTTGGTTTAAAATATATTGTTTTTTTTGAGTATGACGCGTTTCGAGTAATTGATTATGCGCACTTGCCTCGTTTGCAGCGGGTGTGATCAACCGTGATTTGAACCATTTTTTCCTCCTGTACAAAAAGGTGGCGATGTTTTTGGGACTGCAGCTTTTGTCTCTTTGTTCCGGTAGCGGCGCCCGAGAAAGAAATGTGGAAAACGAAAAGGGTCGACAACGGTCATCCGACCAAGTAAGAGCCTGGCCATGATATTCCCGTTCGACCGGCTCACGGGACAAGGCGCATCATAATTACCGGATCAAATTTCTGCCACGCCGATAGAGGAATGCACATTGTATCAGGAAGCTCAAGAGCACACCATTCTCGTTGTCGACGACTCCCGTACCAATCTGAAATATATCGCGAGCATCCTTTGTGAAGATTACCGCGTGATCACTGCCGGAAGTGGAGAGAGTGCTGTCCAGGCTGCCGTGACGGAGCATCCGGATATCATTCTCCTCGATGTGGTCATGCCCGGTATGGATGGGTATGCCACAATAGGTGAGCTCAAGGAAAACAGCGCTACGAATCATATACCGGTGATTTTCGTGACCTCCCTGAGCAAGGAGGAAGACGAGGCCAAGGGCCTGGCCCTCGGGGCGGTGGACTATATCGCCAAACCGTTCAATCCCAGTCTGATGCGGGCCAGGATTGAAAATCACATGGAGCTCAAACGTCATCGGGACAACCTTCAGGCCATGGTTAACGAGCGGACCATGGAGATCGTTACCCGTCTGGTGCATGTTGCCGAATCAAGGGATACGGATACGGGAATGCATATCCGCAGGATCTGCGAATATTCCCGTCTTCTGGCTTCGGAATTCGGGCTGTCGCCAAAGATCGTGGAGCTCATTGCTCAGGCCAGTGCCATGCACGATATCGGCAAGGTCGGCATTCCGGATGCCATTTTGCTCAAACCGGGGAAGCTGGAGAAGGACGAATGGAAGATCATGCAGAACCATTCCATGATCGGATATGAAAACCTCAAGGGAAGCTCTTCCAAATTACTCCAGACCGGATGCGAGATCGCCCTGACCCATCATGAGCGATGGGACGGTACGGGATACCCATACGGCCTCAAAGGGGAGGACATTCCCGTTTCAGGACGTATCGTGTGCATTGCAGATGTTTTTGATGCTCTGGTTACCAGGCGGCCGTACAAGGATCCCTGGCCCCTTGAGAAGGCGTTTGGCCTGATCGAGAGCGAGCGGGGAAAGCATTTCGATCCCCAGTTGGCAGAGATTTTTCTGCAGAACAGGAAGGTAGTGGAGACTATCAGGAAGACCTATGAAGACGGGGACATGCCGGGAGAATAGTGCCGGATATGTGTGTACAGAAAAAAACAAGGCCTTGAAGAGCAATCTTCAGGGCCTTGTTTTTTTCATGTATCGGCTGGTCGGAGTTCAGGGGCACGTGGCAGAATGACCCGGCCCTGTCGAACCGAGATTCGGGTCATGACCAGGTCGAGCTCCTGTTCGTAGCGTCGGACCAGGCGCAGCTCCGGGTCGGTGAGCAGGGTCACGGCGCAACCGGATACGCCCGCTCGGCCTGTGCGTCCCACCCGGTGCAGATAGTCCTTGCCGGAACTGGGGGCATTGAGGTTGTACACGTGGGTCACGCCGGAGATGTCCAGGCCGCGAGCGGCCACATCCGAGGCCACCAGAACACGGCTCTTGCCCCGCCGGAATCCGTCCAGCCCGTTTTTCCGTTCCAGTTTGTCCATTCCCCCGTGCAGACCGACAACGTTGATCTTGTGGAACGCCAAACGGGTGACCAGTTCCTCCACATCCTCGTTGCGGTGCAGAAAGACCAGGGCCCGCTCGGGGTTCTGGGCGTGGATCAGCTTGCGCAGCAGAGTAAATTTGTCCCGCTCTTCGCCCACGCAGTACAGGTGTTCGATGTTCGGGGCGATGCGGTTGGCCGCGGTGGAGACTCCCTGCAGGCCCGGGCACAGGGACTGGGCTTCGGCCAGGGACTTTGGTTGCCGGGTGGCCGAGCAGAAGATCATCTGGCGCTCCCTGGGCACCATCGCGAGGATTCGACGGATCTGCTGCAGACTTTCATCCACCAGCAGTCTGTCCATTTCATCCAGAACCACGGTCCGTACTTTTTGTAGCTTGAGCTTTTTCAGGGTGATCAGATGCTGGATGCGTCCCGCGGAACCGACCACCAGATGCGGTTTCTTCTTGAGGCCTTCGACCTGGCGTTTCACTGCGGCCGACCCGATCAGGGCCTGGGAGCGAACCGGAATTCCCGAGTTGCGGGCCAGGGTTGTGCTCTGCTCATGGATCTGCATGGCCAGTTCGTGGGTCGGTGCGAGGATGACGACCTGAAGGTCCTTTACGGTACAATCGATGCGCTCAAACAGAGGCAGCAGAAAGGCCAGGGTCTTGCCGGTACCTGTTTCAGCGTTCAGAAATACATCCTCGTTGGTCAGGATGGGGGGAATTCCATATGTCTGGATCGGAGCGGGGGCGGTGATTCCCTGTTTGGCCAGCCCCTGCACGAGGGCATCACGCAGGCCCAGTCGGGTGAAATCCATGGTATCCTCGTCTGGTGGTGTTTGGGGATGATGAAACAGCGGCGAGGCCTAGCCTTTCCCCGGCGCAAAGGCAATATGCATTTCTACTCCACAACCCAGACCGCGCATCCCCGGGCATAGTGAATGATCTTGGTGGAAACCGACCCGAACAGAAATTCCTCCGCCTTGGACACTCCGCGTCTGCCGATCACCACGGTTCCGAAGTCACCGTTTTTGACCTCCTGCAGGATCTCCTGGGCAATGCTCGTTCCCGGGCTGCACTGCGTGGCGTCCCCGGTCAACGGAGAGTGGCAGCTGGTGATGTACCGTTTGGTGATCGTTTGCCCGGGCACCCCGGTTTCCTGCAGGGCAAAGGCCGCCTTGTCCTGAAATCTTCGGAGTTCGGCGCGGGTGTTCTCGCAGGCTGTTTTCCAGGCGGCTTCGTCAGGGAACAGATCCCGGGCCGGAAGCCGTTCAATGGTCAGCAGTTCGATCAGGAATTCCGGTCGGTCCCCCACGATCTCTCCTATGTAGTGCACGGCCCGCATGGCGTTGTCCGAGGCATCCACGGCCACCAGAATTTTCTTGCATTTCATTGCGTCCTCCCGGGGTCAGCATTTTCGAAGCAGGTCGACACAGGGGCGCAGGTCCTGCAGCATTTCCTCGATACTTTCGTAAAAGACGTAGGTTCCGGCGGAAAAATGCATGAGCACGTTGTTCAGCGGCTCGGGAATGTCCGGAAAGAGTCTGCGCAGGTTGGTCACCCGGTTGCCGAAGACAATGGAACGATCTTCTGTCGTCAGATTGTGCCCGGGCCAGTCCGCCGGGTTGTGGTCCCCTTTGCCGACCAGAAAGGTCAGGATGTTGCCCAGTCCGAACATATCCAGGCCGAACGGGTTTTCATGGAAGCCAAAGGCGTAGTCAAAGTCGATCCAACGGTATTGCCCTGTCTCGTATTCCACCCAGAGATGGTCCCGGCGGATGTCGCCGTGGGTTTCGCGGTTGCGGTGCAGGAAGTCGATGGCCTCGCAGGCCCCGATGTAGTTTTCCAGGATACCGGGCAGGGTCTTGCGGAGGTATGTGGGGTGGTCTTCTTCCAGTTCCTGGACAATGAGATCCAGCCGTTTGCCGAACACGATGTCCAGGACCCGGACGTTGTTGCCCCTGACGTCTTCGAAGGACCGGCCGTGCATGAATCTGGGGTCGCTGCCCACCAGGTCCAGAATCCGGGCCTCCTTGCCCGGGCTGCGGTGGCACTGGATGGTGAAGGACCCGATCCGTATGGGGAATTTTTCGTAAAAGACCAGTTTGAGAATCTTACGCTCTCCGGTCTCCAGTTCCCTGCACCGCTTTACCCAGAATTTGGGGTCCTCGATGCCGAACCGACGTTCGCACTCATCTTTGAGCACCATATAATGGTACCCCCCCACGGCAATGACGTCCCCGTACCCGATGTCCATGAATTCCGTGGTATCGGTGTACACTGTTCCGCAGTACCTGGTGGGGAACTCGGGCATGTATTGTCTGGTCAGTTCTCGAACTGTCGGCATATGATTTCAGGGTTAAGGGTTAAGGTTTTAGGTTTTAGGTTTTAGGTTTTAGGTTTTAGGTTTTAGGTTTTAGGTTTTAGGTTTTAGGTTTTAGGTTTTAGGTTTTAGGTTTTAGGAGCTTATACATCAATTGCAGTATATTGCAATAGTTATCTTTTCTTGCTTAACCCTTAACCCTTAACCCTTAACACTTAAAAATAAAAACTTAAAACTTTCTCAACATCCCGCATAACTGATTGCCAGCCCCCCCAAAGAAGTTTCCTTATACTTGGGGCACATAT
>JAWLGC010000095.1:0-10184 GCA_041685265.1 Desulfomicrobiaceae bacterium
GATGAGCTGCAGCTCGCCTATGCCATGAGCGTGCACAAGTCCCAGGGGTCGGAGTATCCTGCCGTGGTTCTGCCCCTTATGCCCCAGCACTACATGCTCCTGCAGCGCAACCTGATCTACACAGGCCTGACCCGGGCCAGACGCCTGGCCATCATGATCGGCTCGAAACGGGCGCTGACCATGGGTATCGCCAATGCGAAAAGCAGGCAGCGGTTTACGAATCTGCGATATCGGCTGGCACAGGCGTTTTCGGAAGATTGAATTTTTGAATTCTGGGATTCAGGGATTCTGGGATTCTGGGATTCAGGGATTCTGGGATTCTGGGATTCAGGGATTCTGGGATTCTGGAATTCAGGGATTCTGGGATTCTGGGATTTTGGGATTCTGGGATTCTGGGATTTTAGGATTCTTGAATTCCAGAATTTGCATTCAATTCCAGAATTCCAGAATTCCAGAATTTGTATTCAATCCCAGAATGAGAACAGGAGCACAATATGACTTACATCCCCCCATGCGTTTTGACCATTGCCGGATCGGATTCGGGCGGCGGGGCCGGAATTCAGGCCGATTTGAAGACCATGACCGTACTTGGATGCTACGGTGCGTCCGTTGTTACCGCGCTCACGGCCCAGAACACCGTGGGAGTGCACAAAATTTTCGCCCCTGACCCGGACTTTGTTGCCGCCCAGCTGCGGGTGGTGCTCGAAGATCTACCCGTTAGGGCGGCCAAGACAGGGATGCTGTTCTCCGCCCCCATCATCGATGCCCTGGTTCCCCTTCTGAAAAAGGTCGACTTTCCCCTGGTGGTGGACCCGGTCTGCGTCAGTCAGAGCGGGCACACCCTGCTGCAGGAGGAGGCGGTGGTCGCCCTGCGGGATCACATCATCCCCCTGGCCGCGCTCCTGACTCCCAACCGGCCCGAGGCCGAGCTGCTGGCCGATATGCGCATCGACACCGAAGACGACGTGGCCCTTGCCATCGGTAAACTGCAGGCAATGGGCGCAGAAGCGGTGCTTCTGAAAGGTGGTCATTTCGAAGGAGAATCCATGGTCGACTGGCTCGGCCTGCCCGGCGCAAAACCTATGGCCATACCCCATGCCCGGGTGGACACCCGCAACACCCACGGTACCGGCTGCACCCTGTCCGCGGCCATCACCTCCTGGCTTGGCCGGGGAGCGGATATGGAGGAAGCGGTTCGGCGCGGTCAGGCCTACCTGCACCTGGCTTTGGAAAAGGGGTATGATATCGGAAAGGGTGACGGCCCGGTGAACCACCTGGCACCGATACTGGATGCGTTCGAGTAGTAGAAAAGGAGAAGCGGCTTCCCAGCCGCTTTTTTTTGTTTTGCCGTGCTGAAGAGGGAAAGCTCTCGTTAGGAGATTTGAACGCAGCATGCTTCCCCCGGGACCGGCTCCTTATGACAGTAAAAAAGATGCTGGCCGGGGGGGCGTCTATTATCCACGAATACGCTATCTTTCCGTTTGCTGCTTCCCACCCTCTTTCCGCTCATCAAAAGCGGCCTCGATGGCCCTGCGTTCTTTTTCGATTTCCTGCTTCAACTCCTGCTCACTCGGCAGAAACTGCAGATACTTCGAGGCAAAGATCTGCCGGCCCTCATTCAATACCGAGTATTTCGCCACGGTTTCACTTCTCTTGGAGCAGAGAATCAGGCCGATGGTCGGGTTGTCTCCCGGCACTTTGAAGCGGTCTTCGAACAACCGGACATAGCCGTCCATCTGGCCGACATCACGGTGGTTCAGCTTACCGATTTTCAGGTCGATCAGCAGGAAGCATTTGAGCATGAAGTTGTAGAAGACCAGGTCGATATAGAAATCCTCATCGTCGAACCGGATGTGTTTTTGCCGGGCAACGAAAGAGAACCCCTTCCCAAGCTCCAGCAGGAAGTTCTGCAGGTTGTCGATAATGGCCTGCTCCAGAGCGTTTTCATGCAGACCGGGAGTGTCCGGCAGCCCGAGAAATTCAAGCACATAGGGGGATTTGAGCATCGTTGTTGCCGGAACAGGGTGGCCGGGCAAGCGTTCCCTGTCGGTGGCGACAAGCCCGGGTTCGCCACGGTTGGCCAGGATGCGCTGGTAGTACGAAGATTGGATCTGCCGTTCCAGTTGTGCCTTGCTCCAGCCGCATTCAATGGATTCCTGCTCATAGAAGCCCCGGGCCTTTTCGTCCGGAACCCGCATCAGTGCGCGGTAATGGGACCAGGAAAGCTGTGGGGAAAAACCGGTTGTCAATTCACCTTCCTCGAAACAGCTTTCCTGCAAAGAGGGCAATTTCCTTCCCGATGGGGAGGAAATTGGGTTTGTCGGCGATTTTCTTCCTGACGGGGAGGATATTTTGAGGCGGTCAGGATACGTTTGATAAAATCGTCTGAAGTTTTGTAAGGTTTGTTCTGAAAATCCTGACCCATAACGCTCAGTCAGTTGTTTTGAAAGCGTTTTCAAAACTTTTTCACCATACTTCGCCCGATCCCTGCCTGCCTGAAGTTCCTGCACGATCTCCCGCCCGATCATCCAGTACGCCAGCACCATGTTGGAATTGACGGCACGAACCACATTGGTTCTCGCCTGCTCCAGGATGGATGCGACACGATTGAAGAGGTCGTCGGACGGCTGAGACGGACCAGTCAGATGTTCATTTGAGGTATGCATACGTTTCCCTCCTTCTGGCCCCCTTACGTGGATTTCAGAATAGGCGACAACTTCCCTGATGACACAGGGAGGTATATGCCACCGGATCACAGCGTGGAGAGCTACTCTTCTTTTACGAAAACGGCAACCGAATGAAGACATTACCCGGCTGGAAGGTGAGGTGGGAGCGGGTTTCACGTTGCCGTATTTTTTGCGGGGGATGAAGAGGTGCGTTTTTAACGTTCATCCGTTTCCATTGTTGACAGCCCCTGCTTCCCTTGGTTAAGGAACCGGTTTCGCATATGCCTGCGAGGGTGGCGAAATTGGTAGACGCACTGGATTTAGGATCCAGCGGCTTGTCCGTGGGGGTTCGAGTCCCCCCCTTCGCACCATGCCACGAATTTTTGGGTTGCCCGGTACCTGCCGGGCAACCCTGTTTTTCATAAGGAGGATCGGGTTTCATGGAATACAAAATTGAAGAAATCTCTGCCGTGAAGAGACAGGTGAATGTCACTGTTCCGGCCGAGGAAGTGAATGCGTCCATCGGCGCGACCATCGCCATCTACCGCAAGGATGCCGACATCAAGGGGTTCCGCAAAGGAAAGGTTCCCGGAAGCATCATTGAGTCCAAGTTCCGCAAGCAGATCTACGGGGAAGCCACCAACGATCTGATCAACTACCACATCAACGACATCCTGAATCAGAACGGGCTGGCCCCTGTGAACAGGATCGACGTGGATGCTGCGGAACTGGTCAAGGATGAGGAGTTCACCTACTCCTTCAGCTTTGAAGTGACGCCGAAGATCGATCTTCCCGAGTACACCGGCCTTGCCGTGGAAGAGGAAGACGTGGTTCTGGCAGGCAATGAGGTGGATGACGTTATCGAGCGGATCCGGGATAACGCATCCAAGCTGGTCATCGTGGAAGAAGTGCGCAAGGCTCAGGACGGCGATGTGGCTGTGATCGATTTCGAAGCCAGTCAGAACGGTGTGCCCGTGGAAGGAATCAGCGCCCAGAATTTCGAGCTTCCTCTGGGACAGGGCGGAGCCCTGAGCGACTTTGAGGACCTGGTCAAGCAGTTGGCGCCGGGAGAATCCGGGGAACAGGAAGTCACTTTTCCCGAAGATTTCATCAATGACCAGCTGGCCGGACAGACCGTAGTCATGAAGGCCTCTCTGCACGCTCTGAAGACCAAGAAGCTGCCCGAGATCGACGAAGATCTGGCCCAGCTGGCCGGTGGGTACGACTCCGTCGAGCAGATGCGGGAAATGATCGAAAAGTCCTACATTGCCAGCCGGAAGAATCTGACCAAGAGCGATGCCCAGAAAAAACTTCTGGACGGACTCAAGGAAGGGTTGGAGTTCGAACTTCCTCCGTCAATGGTCGAATCCAATATCGATCAGATGATCTCGGAAATGCGCACCAAGCTGGAGCAGCAGGGAAAGAATATGGCCTCCCTGGGCAAGACTCCCGAAGAGCTGCGGGAAGAGTACCGGGAAAATGCCGAGGATATCGTCAAATCGCAGCTCTTTCTGCTGGCCGTGGCCGACAAGGAAGAGATCGAAGTCACCCCTCAGGAAGTGGACCTGGTGCTGCAGAAGATGGCCGCTTCTTCCGGATACGACTTTAATGCGGTCAAGGATTACTACGAGGAGCACAACCTGCTCATCCCGCTGCGGGACAAGGTTCGGGCCGACAAGGCCATGGATCTGATCTATGAAAAGGCCGAGGTCTCCCTGGTCGCTCCCAAGGCCGGGAGTGAGCAGGACGCCGCGTCCGATCAATAGTCTCCCCTTTTGCGAGGGCCCCCTCAAAGGGGGCTCTCGTGTTCCGTCTTTCCCGCCCCATCTCCCCCGGTTCTTCGAGATAGCCTTTATTTCGCTTTACTGTTAGAAAAGAATGCATATGTATTCTTCTTGATCAAAAATTCTGATCGGACGACGTTTCGGAGTCGGACCGATCATTCCTTTTTTTACAGCTGCCCGGTGCAGCATACCCGTATACTTTTCGTCACCAAGGAGAGAGTGCATGAATGTCCCTATGGTCATTGAGACGTCCGGCCGCTCGGAACGGGCGTACGACATCTATTCCCGCTTGCTCCGGGACAGGATCATCCTGCTCGGTACCCCCATCGACGATCACGTGGCCAACCTGATCTGCGCCCAGCTGCTGTTTCTGGAGTCGGACAACCCGGAAAAACAGATCAATTTATATATCAATTCGCCCGGGGGATCCGTCACCGCGGGCATGGCTATTTACGACACCATGCAGTATATTTCCGCGCCAGTGGCCACCCTGTGTATGGGGCAGGCCGCCAGCATGGGCTCCCTGCTCCTGGCCGCCGGTCAGGAGGGGATGCGTTACGTTCTGCCCCACAGCCGGATAATGATCCATCAGCCCATGGGCGGATTCCAGGGGCAGGCCACGGACATTGACATCCATGCCAGAGAAATTATTCGCTTGAGATCGAGCTTGAACGGGATCCTTTCCCGGCACACCGGCCAGCCCGTGGAAAAGGTCGAGCAGGACACGGAGCGGGATTACTTCATGAGCGCTGCGGAAGCGACTGAATATGGGATAGTGGATTCAGTCCTCACTTCGCGGCAGGAAATCCAGGAGCCGTAACCCTTTTTGAGGTAGGAGAATGGCAGACAAGAAAGAGAGTAAAAAACAGGAACTGCATTGTTCCTTTTGCGGCAAGAGCCAGGAAGAAGTGCAGCGGTTGATCGCCGGCCCCAACGTGTACATCTGCAACGAATGTGTTTCCCTGTGCGAAGAGATCATCGGTCAGGACGCGGTCAAAGAGGAGTTTTCCGAGGAAAGCATCCCCCTGCCGCAGGAACTCAAGCAATCCCTGGACGAGTACGTCATCGGGCAGGATGAAGCCAAGAAAATCCTGTCCGTGGCCGTGTACAATCACTATAAACGTGTGCAGTACGTCGAGAAGAAGGGCAGCGACGTGGAGCTGGACAAGAGCAATATCCTCCTGGTCGGCCCGACCGGCTCTGGAAAGACTCTGCTGGCCCGGACTCTGGCCCGCATCCTGAAGGTTCCCTTTGCCATTGCAGATGCGACCACCCTGACCGAAGCCGGTTATGTGGGCGAGGATGTGGAAAACATCCTGGTCCAGTTGGTGCAGAATGCTGACTACGATGTGGAAGCGGCCTCCAAGGGGATCATCTATGTCGATGAAATCGACAAGATTTCCCGAAAGGCGGATGGCCCGTCCATTACCCGGGACGTTTCCGGAGAGGGCGTTCAGCAGGCGCTGCTGAAGATCATCGAGGGTACCGAAGCGAGTATTCCACCCAAAGGGGGCCGCAAACACCCCCAGCAGGAATTCATCCGTCTGGACACCTCGAACATACTGTTCATTGTAGGCGGAGCGTTCATCGGACTCGAAGACATCATCCAGCAGCGCCAGCAGGGACGCGGCATGGGATTTGGGGCCGACATCGCCTCCAAAAAGGTTCGGGCAGGCGGAGAGCTCCTCAGGGACATCCACCCCCAGGACCTGATCAAGTTCGGTCTGATTCCTGAGTTCATCGGTCGCATCTCTGTGGTCTCCTCCCTGCAGGAACTGGGGGAGGAGGATCTGGTGCGTATCCTGGGTGAGCCCAGAAACGCCCTGGTCAAGCAGTACCAGACCATGTTCGAGATCGACGGCGTTTCGCTCCGATTTACAGGAAACGCACTCAAGGCCGTGGCCCGCAGGGCCATCGAGCGCAAGACCGGGGCAAGAGGATTACGCAATGTCCTGGAGTCGATCATGCTGAACATCATGTACAGCCTGCCTTCCATCGACAATGTCAAAGAGTGCGTGATCAATACCGCCGTGGTCGAGGAGGGCAAGGAGCCCATGATTCTCTACCATCAGGAAGTCAAGTCGGCGTAATACACAAGCCGGGCGGCCCAGGTCGTCCGGCTCACATCCATATGGTGAACAGATGATAGGTAAATCCGGTCGACTGCCCCTGATGTCTCTCAGGGAAGTGGTCATGATTCCCAACACCATCACGCCTCTTTTTGTCGGGCGCGAGGGTTCCATCAAGGCCATCGAGACGGCCTTGGACGACTATGAAAAGCAGATTCTGCTGGTAACCCAGAAAGACCCGGCCATGGAGTCTCCCGGGGTGGACGATCTGTACGCCGTCGGAACCGTGAGCCGGATTCTGCAGATGCTTCGGTTGCCGGACGGGACGATCAAGGTGCTCTTCGAGGGGCTGTACCGGGCTCGGATCGGGGTTTCCGATGCGTCTGAAGCCGAAGTCCCTCTGGTCTTTCCCATTCCCGTTCCCGACGAGGACGGAGATGGTCCTGAGGCCGATGTCCTGGTCCGGGCCGTGCAGGAATCGCTGGTTGAATATGCACAGGTGAACAAAAAACTCACCAAGGAGACCCTTGAGGCCCTTTCCGGACAGAGCAAACCCGGAAAACTGGCCGACGCCGCCCTGTCTCACGTCCGAACCGGATTTGAACGGAAACAGGCGGCCCTGGAGGAAATTCACCCGGTGCGTCGCCTGGAGATGGTCTACGGTTTTCTTGAGGAAGAGGTCGAGGTCTTTTCTCTTGAGAAAAAGATCAAGAACCGGGTCAAGAAGCAGATGGAGGACAACCAGAAGGACTACTACCTCGGGGAACAGCTCAAGGCCATCCACAAGGAGATGGGCAAGGATTTTGATCCCAAGGCCGAGGTTATGGAACTGGAGACCCGTCTGCAGGAAAAGGTGATGCCGGACGAGGCCAGGGAAAAAGCCCTGCAGGAAATTCAGAAGCTGCGCATGATCCCACCGGCTTCGGCGGAATACTCGGTGGTCCGAAACTATGTGGACTGGATCCTCGAACTGCCCTGGGGCGAGCTCAAAGAGATCGAACATGATCTGCCCCGGGCCGAAGAGATCCTGAATGAGGACCATTTCGGACTGGACAAGCCCAAGGAGCGGATTCTCGAGTATCTTGCCGTGCAGAGTCTGGTGGAAAAGATGCGCGGCCCCATCCTGTGCCTGGTCGGCCCCCCCGGTGTGGGGAAGACTTCTCTGGCCAAGTCCATAGCCCGGGCCACGGGTCGGGAATATGTTCGTCTCTCCCTGGGCGGAGTGCGGGACGAGGCTGAAATTCGCGGCCACCGGCGGACCTATGTGGGAGCCATGCCCGGAAAGATCATCCAGTCTCTGAAGCGGGTCAAGTCGAGCAACCCGCTGTTCTGCCTGGACGAGGTGGACAAAATGAGCACGGATTTCCGGGGGGATCCCTCCTCGGCCCTGCTCGAGGTTCTTGATCCGGAACAGAATTCCTCCTTCAATGATCATTATCTGGATCTGGATTACGATCTCTCCTCGGTGTTCTTCATCACCACGGCCAACTATCTGCAGAATATTCCCCTGCCGCTGCAGGACCGCATGGAGATCATCGAGCTGCCCGGGTACCTGGAAACCGAGAAGGCTGCCATTGCCAGAGATTTCCTGCTGCCCAAGCAGAGGACACGCCACGGTCTCAAGGAGGGCAACCTGCACATGGATGAGCAAGCCGTTCTGGAGGTCATCCGCAGGTACACCCGTGAGGCCGGGGTCCGCTCCCTGGAGCGGGAGCTGGCAGCAATCTGCCGTAAAGTGACCCGCAGGCTGGTGGAGGAAGATGCTCTGGACCGCGAGGTCTCCGTGGACAGCGAGGCTGTCTCGGGCTTTCTGGGTATTCCCAAGGTGCGTCACGGCGAGCGGGAGGAGTCCCCCCAGATCGGGGTGACGACCGGGTTGGCCTGGACACAGGTGGGTGGAGAGCTGCTCATGGTCGAGGTTGCCCTGATGCCCGGAAACGGCAAGATCGAGATTACGGGCAAGCTCGGGGATATCATGCAGGAAAGCACTCGGGCCGCCCTGAGCTACATCCGTTCCCGGGCCGATCTTTTCGGGCTGCGTTCCGATTTCTATAAGGAGGTGGACATTCACGTCCATGTTCCAGAAGGGGCCACGCCCAAGGACGGGCCCTCAGCCGGAATCACCCTGGGAACCAGTCTGACCTCGGCCCTGCTCGGCATCCCTGTGCGTCACGATCTGGCCATGACAGGAGAGATCACCCTGCGTGGACGGGTACTGCCCATTGGCGGGCTCAGGGAGAAGCTGCTGGCCGCCCACAGGGGAAGGATCAGGACGGTGCTCATTCCGGTGGAAAACAAACGGGACCTGGAAGAGGTCCCCGAAGCCATCCGTAACGATATCGAGATCGTTCCCGTGGAACACATGGACGAGGTTCTGAGCAAAGCGCTCCTGACCGAATCTCCGGAAAGCCTGTTCTGTGGCCGAAAGGACGTGGTTCCTCTGTCTTTGGGGCTGCTTAAAAAGGAATACCGGCACCAGCCGCAATAGCATGGGCGGGTGTGTTTGAAAAAAAACGGGGATCGGAGTATATGTACTTCCGGTCCCCGTTTTTTTTGTCGTTGCCTTTCAGAGTGTTTTGGGGGAATGGTTTCCTTCAGGCCTGCAACTGTTTTTTCGACACCTTCATCCTTCAGGAGGAGATTAATATGGAAAAGAGAACCGGCGTAGTGACGTTTACGGGCAATCCCCTGACCCTGCTCGGCCCTGAAGTCAAAACAGGAGATACGGCTCCGGACTTCACTCTGCTCGACAATGACCTGAATCCGGTGTCTCTCAAGGATCTTGCGGGAAAGGTGCTGATCATTTCCGCGGTTCCTTCTCTGGACACTCCGGTGTGTGATATGGAGACCAGGCGATTCAACCAGGAAGCGTCTTCCATGGGAGATGATGTCCGGATTCTGACCGTGAGCATGGATCTGCCCTTTGCCCAGAAAAGGTGGTGCGGAAATGCCGGAGTGGATCGGGTCCAGACTTTGTCGGACCACAAGGATGCCTCCTTCGGCACAGCCTACGGCGTCCTTATCGAGGAGCTCCGGCTTCTGGCCCGGTGTGTGTTCGTGGTGGACAAGGCGGGAACCATTGCCGGGGTGCATATGGTCAAAGAAGTGACCGATGAACCGGACTACGACGCTGTACTGGAAATGGCCAAGAACGTCCTGTAATCCGGTCCGTCTGTCCTGAGAATGAATAATTGTCCCGCAGTGCACCCGGATCCGAATCACTACACGAGGAGAAGCACGTGATTACTGAGAAAATGGAAAAGGCATTGAATGAACAGGTCAACGCGGAGTTCTATTCCGCCTACATGTATCTCTCCATGGTCTCCTATTTTCAGGAGATCAACCTGCCCGGGTTTGCCTCCTGGATGAAGGCCCAGGCTCAGGAGGAAATGTTTCACGCCATGAAGATCTACGACTATATCGCTGAACGGGGGGGGCGGGTTCTGCTGGCCCCCATTGCCGGGCCGCCCACCGAGTGGGAATCTCCGGTGGCGGTCATGGAGGCCGTACTGGAGCATGAGCAGAAGGTGACCGCGATGATCAACAATCTGGTCGACCTGGCCATAGCTGAAAAAGATCACGCCTCGAACATTTTTCTGCAGTGGTTCGTCAGTGAACAGGTCGAGGAGGAGGACAGTGTCGGTGACGTCCTGAGCAAGGTCAAA
>JAWLGC010000014.1:0-38093 GCA_041685265.1 Desulfomicrobiaceae bacterium
CACCTTCCCTGGATTCCAGCGTTCGCTGGAATGACAGCTTTGACCAGGGACGTTGCTAAAAATGTCATCCCTGCGAACGCAGGGATCCAGGGGAGGGAGGAGCGTTGAAGGAGGCGAAAGGGATGAGGGGCAAAACAGAGTAAAAATGGTATACGTCGGTCAGGGCGGGCGTTGGGGGGAAAGGGAGGCGGGCCGGTCAGTCGGCGGAGGATTCGAGCCAGTCTTCGAGCAGGGGGGGAGGCGTCAGGCAGCGGTGGACCGGACTCCATTCGCACAGTGCGGTGAGTTCGGTTCCATGCTGGATTGTGGAGGCGGGCCGATCAGAAGAAACAACGACCACGATGACATGTTCATTTTCCGCGCTGAAACGCAGAGCGGAGTTGAATCTGGCCCCTCGTGCCATATTCTCACCTGGAACGGATCGGCCGTCCAGGAGGCAGGCGAATCCGTGCAGGTGAAGGTCGGCTCCGATATGCAGTGCCCCGTCCATTTTGGCCAGGGAGGTGGCCAGAGAGAGGTTTTCCGGCATGGTCAGGTCCAGGGAATGGGTCAGGTGCTGGCCGGAGAGATTCAGGGGCGGAGTGCTGAAGTCCAGGGCCAGGGCGCATCCGTGTTTGCGTTCCTGGGCGCTTCGGACCAGATGATTGACGGTTTTGAACAGTTCGTACCGCGTGGTATCGTCCAGGGGAAGCTCCAGGAGGGCCTCCTCGAGCTGAACCAGATTTGGTTTGCGGTTGGTGGAATGAAAGGCGCCGTCGGAAAAACTGCATACGGGACCGCAGGGCAGGGAGAGCAGACCGTGGGCCCCCTTGAAGTCGGCAATCACGGAAAATTCAGGGATTTCTCCTCTGGCCACTCCCAGGATGTTGTTCCCGTCGGAAATGAGCATGTTCGGGGAGTGCTCCACACTCTGGAGCAGCTTGCGGATGTGCTTGGTATCGCGAAGGCTCGGTTGTTCCATGGACGGGAACCGGGCCAGAAAGTGCAGGGTCTCCAGGGAAGCGGGCTCCACAAAGACCAGCCGGCCAAAGGGGTGCTCCCCTTCCTCCCGGGTTTTGGAAATGCTCAGTGTCGCTTCCAGAATGGGATAGATGCGCAGCCGTGTGTCCCAACCCATGGTCAGATTCCGGGCGTCCACGATGTGATCGCGCACGGCGTGTCGACCGCAGTCCTGAAGCACGTACCCGGAGGTTCCGACGCTGAGCATGTTGCCGCAGGCAAAATCCTGAGAGAGCAGTCGGGTGGCGTGCTCCAGCCACCGGGTAACAGGGCCTGCCGAACAGATGTTGGGGTGGTGTTCGGTAAACCACATCTGGTACCGGATGGAACGTGATTTTCCGCCAAAGGAGATCAACCCTGAAAGCTCCAGATCCTGCTGCAGAACCTCTTCCGGCAGGTCCGTCTTTTCCTGTGCCCCGTCGCGCGCCCAGTCCCGATCTTCGAGGTAGAGCTGTTTCAGTTTAGGCTCGTGTCCGCGCAGCAATCCCTGCGGGTCGTAGATTCGTATCGGGTCCTGCGGGGTGACTGCGTAGATCAGGGCGGCACGGCTGGGACCTGAAAACTGGGAGAGGCCCTCCCGAAGTCCGTCCAACGCGTGGAAAATGCAAAGGTTTTGAAGCGAGTCGTGCATAAGATCCGTTTCCAGGCTGTTGGTCGTTGGGTAGAAAAACGAAATCGACGGGCAAGGGTTGCGTTCGGCGTGTTATGTCCTAGTATTCACATGCAGAGAAGAGATTCCCTCTCAGGTCAATTCCCGGAGGAAAAGCAATGCATGAAGTGAGTCTGAACAGGGTCATCAGGGACTACCTGACCGGCCAGGAGATCGAGGAGACCACGTATGAGGATCTGCGTCAGGGCCTGGCCAGGATGCTTGTGCAGGAGAAGGGGTATCCCCCGGACCTGATTGAGCCCAGGCTGCGGTTTTCTTTTTCCGTTCAGGGACAAGCGAGTGAAGCCGTGATCGATCTGGCCGTCTTTGACCCGCAGGGCCGCCCGCTGCTGGCCTTTTTTTTCTGCCCCGGGGATGTGGGGTCCTTCCTGCGTCAGAGTCTTGCTGCAGCCCGTATCGCGCCCCGGGGCGTGTTTCCGGTGGTGACCGTCAGCGATTCCATGGTTGCCCTGGTTGCCCTGACCCATGACGGATCCTGCGTAGGGGAATCTTTGCAGGCCGTTCCGGGGTGGGAGCGGTTGAAGGAAATGGTTGAAGCGGCGCCCCTGTTCGCGCCCGGTGCGGAGCGCCTGGAAAAGGAGCGCCGGATTCTTTACGCCTATTCCGGCTTGAGTGGAGCCTGCTGCGGGGAGAGCTGCACAGGGTGATCCGTCCATTCGGTCATTTCCGGATGCTCTTCGCGGGTGACCGCCTCAAGAAGCTCCGCATGAGCCACTGCGGCGGTCCCTATCTGACCGACCACGATTCCCGCCGCGTGGTTGGCCAGGATGCAGGCCGTGACCATGTCGTGTCCGGCACTCAGGGCAAGGCCGATCACGGCAATGACCGTGTCCCCGGCTCCGGTCACGTCAAACACCCTGCGGGCGGCCGTGGGGATGAATACGGGAGGATGGCCCCTTCGGAACAACGCCATGCCCCGAGCCCCGAGGGTGATGAGCAGATTGTCGAGGTGGTTGCGGGCCATGATCGCGTTTCCGGCCAGAACCGTCTCCCTGGAGTCGGAGGTGGGCATTCCGGCTCCTTCCGATGCCTCCTTGGCATTGGGGGTCATCAGGGACAGGTCCGTGTACAGAGAGAAGTTTCTGGTCTTGGGATCCACCAGCACGAGCTGGTCCTTTCGGGTGTGCTCCCGGACCCATGCAAGGAGTTTTTTGCAGATGACTCCCTTGCCGTAGTCCGAGAGGATGATCACCGGGTATGTGGAAATCTTCTCCCGGAGACACGCGAGAATCCGATCCCTGCAGGGACCGGTCAGGGGGGAACTGCTTTCCTCGTCGATGCGAACGATCTGTTGATTTCCGGCAATGACCCTTGTTTTGACGGTGGTCGGTCTGCTTGTCGATGGTACCAGGGAGTGTTCGATACCCCAGGAGTCCAGCAGTTCTTCGAGTTTTCTGCCGTGCTCGTCTTCGCCCCGGACGCTGATGAGACTGGGGATCCCCCCGAGGTGTCGGATGTTGCGGGCCACGTTCCCGGCTCCTCCGAGCTTGAGCGTCTCTTCGTTGACCGTTACCACGGGCACCGGGGCTTCGGGTGAGATTCTGTCCACGGTGCCCCATTGATACCGGTCCAGCATGGTGTCTCCGATGATCAGCACCCTGCCGGACGCGAGCCCCTGAACCGCCTGGAAAAGCTCCTGTCTACTGCGCACTGTCCATCCCCAGCAGCGCCATGATTCGCTCCCGTTCCTCCGGATTTGCGTATTTGAGGGCGATGTGGCCCTTGTCCTGCGACCCCTGGACCGCGACCCTGATCCGGTGTTTGTCGCCCAGGTGTTCCTGCAGGACCGCCTGAAATTTTTTCTTGAACTCCCGGGCATCCGGATCAATGTTCGTTTTTCCGGGTACCGGTTCCGGGAGCTTTGCATCCCCGTTTTTCAGATCCCTGATGAACTGCTCGGCCTGACGCACGGTCAGCCCCCGGGCCGCGATGGCCGTATGGGCTCGGGCCTGCAGCTCCTCGTCTTCGATTCCGAGCAGGGCCCGGGCATGACCGGTGGAGATCACGCCGCCGGCCAGATCGTCGCGGATGTGCTCAGGAAGATTCAGGAGTCGGATGGCGTTGGCAACTGCCGGACGACTTTTCCCCACCCGTCTGGCCAGCTCGTCCTGGTTTATGTTGAACTGTTCCTTGATATTCTTTAGAGCAAGGGCCTCTTCGACAGGGTTGAGGTCTTCGCGCTGCAGGTTTTCGATCAGAGCGATGGCCAGGGATTCCCTGTCGTCCATTTCCCGGATCAGAACCGGCATGGCGTTCAGTCCGGCCATGTGTGCGGCTCGCCAGCGTCGCTCACCGGCAACCAGCTCGTATTTTTCCGGGTCTGACGGAACAGGGCGGACCAGGGCCGGCTGGATCACCCCCTGGGCGGCGATGGAGTCGGCCAGTTCCTGAATCGTTTCCGGAGAAAATTTCCGGCGTGGCTGGCTCGGATTGGGCACGATATGATCCAGCGGGATTTCTCTGATTTCCAGGCTGGGGTCGTCGGTGTCGCTGTTCTTTTTGAGAAGCAGGTCCAGGCCTTTACCAAGGCCTCTGTTTTTGGTGTTTTTGGCAGGTATGCTCATGATGTTTTTCCTTTGGGCTCGAAATTCCTATCTTCGAAACAGGAAGATTTTTTTAATGGAGGTTGATGATGGAAAAAAATGATGCACTCAAGCATCTGTATGACGGGAACGGGAATTTTCTGGGTGTGTTTTTTTCGCCCGAACTCTGGTCGGTCCTATCCCGCGAGATTGAACCCCACCTTGAAAAACTGTTCAGAACAGAACCCGAGGTTCCGTATGAGCCTATGGAGGACTGGGATATGCTGGAGAAATTCTGGGATTTCCGGTACTCTCTGAGCCGTGGAGTGGCGTGCGAACTGTGCGGAAACGAGACGGAAAACTGGACCGAGGATGAGCCCCGCAGATTTTATCTGAAGGCTGCCAATCTCGGGGGACTGGTCTCTTTTCAGTGCTGCCAGTGCAAGGGACGGGTTACGAAAAATCATTTCAAGGACAAGGTCACGGTTGAATGCAAGCCCTTTGTTGAAAAGTGAACCGATGATTCGCCGCGGTGCTCCGCAAGTACGGAAGGTGGCCCGGCCGGGAAAGGGAGGTTATGGGCGGCCCTTGTCTTCCATCTCCCTGGCCAGGGCGATATAGGCCTGGGTTCCGGTGGAACGGATGTCGTAGACAATGGCCGGGTTACCAAAGCTGGGAGCCTCGGAGAGCCGTACATTGCGGGGGATCATGGTCGTGAACGCTTTTTCTTTGAAGTGGTTGCGAACCTCTTCCTCCACCTGGAACGAGAGCCGGTTTCGTTTGTCGAACATGGTCAGTACCACCCCGAGGATGTCCAGGTCCGGGTTGAGACGTGCCTTGACCAGCTCATAGGTCTGCAGGAGCTGGGCAATGCCTTCCAGGGCGTAGTATTCGCACTGAAGGGGGATCAGCAGCTCCTCGGCGGCACACAGGGCGTTGACGGTGACCAGCCCCAGTGACGGGGGGCAGTCAAGGAAGATGTAGTCGAAATGGTCATCGAATCGGGCGATCAGCTTTTTGAGAAAGAATTCCCTTTTCTGCTTGTTGATCAGCTCGATATCCGCCCCGACGAGGTCATGCGTGGAGGGCAGGATTTTCAAGAACGGAATCATGGTGTCGCTCAGGGATTCCATGCCCAGATCCGGATTGAAAAGGGCGCTGTACAGGTTTTTGTCCAGCTCATCCACGTCGATTCCGACCCCGCTGGAGGCATTGGCCTGAGGGTCGCAGTCAACGATGAGCACCCGCCGCTCCATGACCGCCAGCGAGGCTGCCAGATTAACGGCGGTAGTGGTCTTTCCCACGCCGCCTTTCTGATTTGCAATGACGATTTTTCTGGCCATCCCGGTCCTCTTCAGTGGTAATGTCATGAAAAAATCGCCCTCCTGTGAGGGCGACCTGCAGATGTTTCACGGGAAACATCTGCCTTCCCAAGGGGTGCATTTTTCCTATGTGAAGGGCATGGGGGTGTCAATGGAGTGCCCGAAGTAACTTTTCAGGTCAAAATTTTACTGATTCAACAGCCTGAAATGAAGAGTAAAATTTGGATGCCGGACGATGAATTTAAGAAATTTGAGAATTTAAGAAATTTCAGAAATTGAAAGAGCAGGCGCTAACATCTTATAATTTCTCAAATTTCTAATATTTGAAATTTCTAATTTTGTAAAAAGGATCTGAATAGTTACTGCCCGAAGAGGGCAGACTATATCCGGTGATACTCCCGGTACCAGCGAACGAAATTGGCGACCCCTTCCTCGATGGGGGTGTCCGGCTTGAATCCGACATCCCTGATCAGATCGTCCACATCGGCAAAGGTGTTCGGGACATCCCCGGGCTGAAGCTCCATGTATTCCTTTCGGGCGGTCATTCCAAGATTTTTTTCGATGACCTCGATGAAGTGGCCAAGCTGGACCGAGTTGTTGTTCCCGATGTTATAGATCCTGTAGGGGGCCGGGCTGGAGCTCGGGTCGGGGCTGGCCCCGGACCATTCCGGGTTGGGTGCTGCCGTCCGCCTGGTGACCCGGACAACCCCTTCGATGATGTCGTCGATGTAGGTGAAGTCCCGCTTCATTCTGCCGTGGTTGAAGACCTTGATCGGTTCTCCGGAAAGGATGGCTCTGGTGAACAGAAAGAGGGCCATGTCCGGTCGGCCCCAGGGGCCGTAGACGGTGAAGAACCGCAGTCCGGTACAGGGAAGGTCATACAGGTAGCTGTAGGTATGGGCCATGAGTTCATTGGACTTTTTGCTGGCCGCGTACAGGCTGATGGGATGGTCCACATTGTGATGTACGGAAAACGGCATATTTGTGTTCAGGCCGTAAACCGAGCTGGAGGAGGCGAACACCAGGTGCTCGATGGTGTTGTGACGGCAGCATTCAAGGAGGTTGGCAAACCCGACCATATTGCTGTCCACATAGGATTTCGGGTTTTCAATGGAGTACCGGACCCCGGCCTGGGCTGCCAGGTTGACCACGTGAGTGAAGTCGTTTTTTGCAAACAGGTCGTTGAGGGCAGGGGCGTCGGCCAGGTCGATTCTGGCAAAGGAAAACCGGTCCCGGGGCTCGAGTTCGGCCAGGCGATCCTTTTTGAGCTGTACAGAGTAGTAGTCATTCAGGATGTCCAGCCCGGTGACCCGGTGTCCTTCGTTGAGCAGTCTTTTACAGAGCGAGTGGCCGATGAATCCGGCCGCACCGGTGACGAGAACATGCATATGGGGCTCCAATACTGATTTTTTTTGCAAGAAATGTTCCTGAAAAGTATGTTTTTCTAAGAAAAAAGGCAGAAAAACAACGAACAGAAAGGGGTGAATTCGGGCCGGGACAGGTTTTTTCGGGTTGAGACCTGCGAAAAATATTTTAAAGCCTTGAAGGCGTGTTTACGTGCGAAACAGGGGTCACGATGGCGTGTATCGCTGAAAGGTCTTCCAGGCCGCTGCTTTGGCCGCTTTGTTGTCCGGGAGCATCTCTTCGGGACCGGGGAGAACCTGGATGGAGAGCTGTTGCCGGGTGTATCGTCCCGGAGCGTATTCCCGATTCGGAAAAAGAACCTTGAATGCCTGTCTGCCGAAGCAGAAGACATAGACCGGTTTGATGCGTTTTACGCCATACAGGAACAGGTCCATATCCGGAACCAGGGTGGCGTCCCGAATCGTGCTCAGGGGCCAGAAGGCAATGCTTCCCCGAGGCCACCCCAAACGGTCGTGCAGGGCCTTGAGCATCCCCCGCCAGAGCGTCTGCCGGTCCGGGTTCGGGGGGCCGAGAAGGTCCTGGCCGAACTCCCAGTAGGTCCAGAGGGTGAAGGAGGGGATGGCGGTCCTGTCCAGCAGAGAGGTAAAGGGGGCCGGTAGATCGGGATGCGGCCCGTTCCCGGGGGGAGGACTCGGTTTCGGCTCGGGCCGGGCCGGGGGTGTCTGCCCGGTCCGAGCCGCAGCACTGCGGGAAGGTGGTCCGGGCTCCCGCACGGGACGGCCGGGACCGGAAGACGCAGGGGTCCGCTTGTGGGCCGGGGCCGGAACCGGATCCTTGCACAGGATATGCGCAAGGCCGTTTTCCTGCCACGGGCGCAGAGATTCGTCCAGATCTAGACTCCAGAGATCCAATCCCAGATCCTCCATGCGATTTCTGTTTTGTGCAGGTGCACCAGTTCCCGGCTCTGCCCCTGATTGTCAAGCATGAGGACCGAGTTGGTGGTTGCTCCGAATCCTCCCTCGTCCTGGTCGATACGGTTGGCAACGATGAGGTCCAGGTTCTTGCGGTCCAGCTTTCTTTTGGCCGCAGGGGGAAGCTCCCCGGCCTCGGCGGCAAATCCGATCAACCGTTGGCCGGGTTTTTTGTTCTGCCCCACAGTGTACAGGATATCCGGATTGGGGGTGAAATCGACATGCAGGCCGTCCCGGGTATCCTCTTTTTTGAGTTTTCCACCCGGATACGGTTCGGGGCTGAAGTCGGCCACGGCAGCGGTGAAACATCCCGCATCCATGTCCGGCCAGAGGTCCATGCAGGCCTCGAACATTTCTTTGGCCGTGGTCACGGCAGTCCGCTGTATTCCCGCGGGAAGCTCAAGGGATATCGGCCCGTGCACCACATGGACCTCGGCCCCCCGGAGCCAGGCCGCAACGGCCACGCAGGCCCCCATGGTCCCGGAGGAGGGGTTGGACCAGAACCGGACCCGGTCGAAGAATTCCCGGGTCGGCCCCAGGGTGACCAGGACACGTGTTCCCTGAAGATCCCGGGGGGACAGAGCCCGCAGGGTTTCCACAAAGATGTCGGAAACCGGGGCCAGCCGTCCCGTGCCGGTGTCGCCGCAGGCCACATTTCCCTGCACCGGGCCGACCCCGATTACGCCGCGGTCCATGAGGGTTTTCCAGTTTTCCCGGGTGGCCGGTGCGTTCCAGAGTCCGGGATTCATGCTCGGGGCGACCACAATGGGCCCGGCAAAAGAGAGGGCCTGACAGGAGAGCATGTCGTCGGCCAGTCCGTGGGCCATTCTGGCCAGGGTGTTTGCCGTGGCCGGGCAGATGATCAGTGCGTCGCACTCCTGTCCCGGTTCGAGATGGGCATAGGGGGACTGCCCGGGGACGAACATGCTCTGGTACACCGGTTCCGCACCAAGGGATTCAAAGGAAAGCGGGGTGACGAACTGAGCGGCGGACGGGGATACCGTGGCACTGACCCGGAGGTTGTTTCCGGTCAGGGCCCGGAGCAGATCCAGTCCCCTGAAGGCGGCAATGCTGCCGCTGACACCGAGATGGACCCGCCTGCCGGGAAAACAGTCGAAAAGATAGTGGGTGGGGATCATTGGGCCAGGTTGCGTTCGAGCTGCGGGCTGAAGGTGGATGCTCCGGTTCCGTTGATACGCGGGGTGACCCAGATCTCCATGGAGGTGGTCAGGGAGCTCTCATCGATGCTGATCACGCAATCCCGGTCCGGCTTTTCGTAGACCATCAGGTAGCGACCGTACTTGATGTAGCTGCGCAGCTGCCAGCCGTCCTTGGGCATGTTGGTCTGAAAAAAGTCGAACAGGGAGATCGGTTCGGCTCGTCCCTTGAACTGGATCACTCCTGCCTTGACCTGGGGGGTTTCCAGAAGCAGGGAGTTTTTGGGAGTCAGCTCCATTTCCTTGGGAACCAGGATGTCGTCGAAGTCGTAGTAGGAGCGGGTCTGCTCCTCCTGAGCCGGTTCGGATTGGGTCGTGGCCTGATCCGACGGGCTCGACCCGGGCAGAACGCCGGCACACGCGGTCAGGGACAGGAGCAGGGGAAGGGCCAGGAGTTTTTTGAAGGCCATGTCAATCTCCGTCAGGCTCGGAAAATCCGAGGTTGGAAATGATCTGCCCCAAAAATCGGTTGATTTGCGGGGAGGTGAGGGGGAAACACGGTACGGGGCAGAGCCGGATCATCCCCGGGGCGGAACAATGCTAGCGAAAAACAGGACAGGATGCATTAAAAAAAGCTCCGGTCCTTGGGGCCGGAGCTTGATACGCGTCGCAGGGATCCGGCCTGAACCTAGAATCCCCAACCGAGATCGGCCCGGATGTCGGCCGGAAGCTGGGCGTCCTGCGGGGGCAGGTACGGCTTGGGTGCTCCGGCAGAGCGGCGGTCTTCCTTGACTTCAGCCAGGGAGAACTGTCTGGGAATCTGAAATTCCTGTCCGGGGTAGATGAGATCGGGGTTCTTGATCTGATCCCGGTTGGCCTTGTAGATCAGGGGCCACATAAAGGGATCGTTGTAGACCTGGATGTATTCGGAGATCCACCACAGGCACTCGCCCTTGCTGACAGTGTGACTGGTGGGAAGGGCTGCATAGCGCTCTTCATAGAGTTCCCGGGCGGTGGGTGCCGGTGCGACTTCCTTGACGACGGGAGCCGGTGCGGGAGCGGGTTCTTCGACCTGGGCGGGGGCCGGTGCGGGAACGGCCGGAGCCGGCTTCTTGCAACACCCCCATGCTCCGAGCATGGAAAGCAGTGCCACGGCAATGATGGATTTTTTCATGACTTCCTCCTGTGGTTAGAACAATGTTCGGTCTTTTTTCCGAAATGAAATCCTATTGATATTGCTGAAAACTAGCAAGAATCATTTTTTCTTGCAAGACGATCCCGTTGTCGGGGCAGATGTTTTCCGCCATCTTCAGAGCCTTTCCCGCATCCAGGACCCACCCCCCTTGACGCAGGCTGCGGGATGCAAGAACATACATTCTTTCCGGTCTGTCTTCATATACGGCCCGGATCAGGTCCGTGTAACCGGATTTGAAGATGGAGCGGACCAGGTCGTTCTGGCCGTACAGGAAACGGGCCAGCAGCGGATTCTCGACATGGGCCGGCAGGTAGAGAATAAACACTCTGCGGCAGTGAAAGAGGAGAAAGCGGATCCGCTTGACTTCGCGGCGGATGCTGTCCGCGGTCTGGTCGATGATCGAGTAGAGTTCGCTGCTCAGGAGCTGCTCCTCGGGGCGCAGGGTTTTTTCCTGCTGCAGTGTGGAGAACCAGGGCTTGTAGTTTGTCAGCTGGTAGGCATCCTCCATCAGTTTGACCGCTTCATGAAAAAGGGAGCCAAGGGCCCATTCCAGAAATCTCCCCACAGGCGGGGCCGGCGGCTCGCTCCGGAAAAGAAGGTGAGCGGTGTCTTTGAGCCGCCAGAGCTCTCCCTTGCAGGTCTCCTTGCCGAGCAGGTCCCTGATGCGGTCGAAGCTGATCTGGCCGGACCGGTCGTAGGCATCGAAGAGCGTTTCGAACTGCCGGTTGACCAGGCAGAAGTCACGCAGGGTGTCCCGGACGAATTCGTTTCGTTTCGAGGTGATCCAGTTTTTGGACATGGTTTGAACCGGGTAGGGCTGGGGTGAAGGAAATTGCTTTCGCGTATCATTTTATTTTCAGCAAATCATATATCTTGTCAATTTACAGGAAGGAAAGATATGAAAATCCTCTCCCGGGAAGAGATCGCCGAAGAATACAGTCGCCCCGGCAGGGAAGGGATCGTGGTGTTCACCAACGGGTGTTTCGATATCCTGCATGCGGGGCATGTGGATTATCTGCAGCGGGCCCGGGCGCTTGGAGACCTGCTGGTCGTGGGCATGAACAGCGACGCTTCGGTGCGGCGTCTCAAGGGCGAATGCCGTCCGATCAATCCGGAACAGGACCGGGCCGCGGTTCTGATCGGCCTGGAGTGCGTGGACCGGGTCGTGATCTTCGATGAGGAGACTCCCCTGGAGCTGATCCGGATCATCCGGCCGCAGGTCCTGGTCAAAGGGGGGGACTGGCCCGTGGAGAGGATCGTGGGACGGGAGATCGTTCAGGGGGACGGAGGAAGAGTGCTCAGTCTGGAACTGCTGCCCGGGTATTCGACGACCGGAATCATCGAGCGGATCCTGTCCATGCACGGCCGTCTTTCCTCACGGGGAACGTCGTGAGCAGTCCGGACACCCTCTTCAAACAGCGCAGCCTGGAATATGATCTGGCTTCGCTGCTCCCGCTGCTGGAGCAGGCCGGAGATCTGACCCCGGAGCAGGCCACCCTGGTCCGGGACCGGGCCGAGGAACACAATATTGACGAGCATGATGCAAGGGGGCTTGATCTGCTGATCCGTCTCGGCCTGCTCCGGGCCGGTAAAAGCGGGCAGCGGATCACCGAGGCGGTGGTGCTCCGGGCCGTGGGCAGGGCCCATGGACTGGAGTTCAAGCGCATCGATCCCCTGGAACTCGATCTGGATGTGTCCACGGGGATCATTTCCGAAAGTTTTGCCCGTAAGAACGGAATGGTCCCGCTCCGGATTCAGGATGGCTGCCTTGAGGTGCTGGTGCACAATCCGTTTCGCCCTGGATTGTGGGAGGACATGGAGCGGGTGAGCTCCCTGCCGTGCCGGGTATATCTGGGAACGCGGCAGGACATCGACCGGCTTATCGGCGATTTCTATCAGTTCCGGCAGTCCATTCTGGCTGCGGAACGGGAATTCGTCCGGGCCGGAGAGGCTGACTCCCTGGAGGGCAGGGTCACGGTGGCCACCAAGTCGGACCCGACCTCCCAGCGGCATGTTATCGAGGCCGCGGACTATCTGCTGCGTTCCGCTCTGCGCGAGCGGGCCAGCGACATCCATCTGGAGCCCAAAAGGGATCGGGCCGTGGTCCGGTTCCGCATCGACGGGGCGATGCACACCCTGTACCGGCTGCCCCTGTCCGTGCATCAGGCCGTGCTGAACCGGTTCAAGGGT
Organism: Desulfomicrobiaceae bacterium; assembly: GCA_041685265.1. Classification (GTDB taxonomy): domain Bacteria; phylum Desulfobacterota; class Desulfovibrionia; order Desulfovibrionales; family Desulfomicrobiaceae; genus JAWLGC01. Next base: position 12,392 of record JAWLGC010000014.1, read on the forward strand.
ATGAGCCGGCTGGATATCGCGGAGAAACGGCGTCCCCAGGACGGACGGGTCCAGCTCCTGCTCCAGGGGCACCCCACGGATGTCCGGGTGTCCACGGTGCCGGTCGCCTTCGGGGAGAAGATGGTTCTCCGGCTGCTTTCCAGCGAGACCACCCTGAAGAGCCTGACCGGGCTGGGTATGACCCCGGGCCAGGAGCGCTCCTACAGGTCCATGACCGGGCGCAGCCACGGTCTGGTCCTGCTTACCGGGCCCACGGGGAGCGGCAAGTCCACGACCCTGTACTCGACCCTGAAGCTGCTGGCCCGGCCCACCATCAACGTGGTCACCCTGGAAGACCCCATCGAGATGGTCATGGAGGACTTCAATCAGATCGGGGTCCAGACCAGAATCGGCGTGACCTTCGGCCAGATGCTGCGCCATATCCTGCGCCAGGACCCGGATGTGATCATGATCGGGGAAATGCGGGATCTGGAAACGGCCCAGGAAGCGGTACAGGCCGCACTGACCGGTCACCTGGTTCTGTCCACCCTGCACACCAACGATGCCGCCTCGGCCCTGACCCGGCTGCAGGACCTCGGCGTGGACAGCTATCTGATCAACGCCTCTCTGGTGGGGTGTGTGGCCCAGCGCCTGGTCCGGACCATCTGTCCCAGGTGCAAGGTGCCCGAGCGCCTGACCCGGGAGACGATTGCCCGCCTGGGAGTGGGGGAATATTTTGAAGCCGGGGACACGGTGTTTCGCGGAGCCGGTTGCGAGTACTGCCGGCAGACCGGATTTCGGGGGCGGAGCGGCATTTTCGAGATGATGGAGTTTACCGGCCCGATTCAGGAAGCGGTACGAAACAGGGTGGAGCTGGACGAACTGCGCGGGCTGGTGCGGGCCGGGGGAACCCGCTCCCTGTTTGCGGACGGGATGCGCCGGGTTGGGAGCGGAGTGACCACCCTTGAAGAAGTGATCCGGGTGGCCGGAACCGGTCGATCGGTTTGAGCCGTTCGCAGTCCTTGCGCCCGGGACCGGATTTTGGCACTTCACGCAAAACCATTTGCAAAGGAGCGAGCATGGAATTTCTGCCTATCAGACGGGCCATACTGAGCGTTACGGACAAGACCGGACTGGTGGAACTGGGACAGTTCCTGCAGGCCCGGGGAGTGGAGCTGTTCTCCACCGGGGGAACCCGGAAAAAACTGCTGGAGGCGGGGCTGGATGTCCGTTCGGTCAGCGACGTGACCGGGTTTCCGGAAATCATGGGCGGCCGGGTCAAGACCCTGCACCCCAATATTCATGCCGGGGTGCTGGCCGACAAGGACAATCCCGACCACCTGGCCACCCTCGTGAAACTCGATCTGGCCCCGTTCGATCTGGTCTGCGTCAACCTGTATGATTTCGCCCGGGCCGTTTCCGATGCCCTGGATCTGAAGGCGGCCGTGGAGCAGATCGACATCGGCGGGCCGACCATGATCCGGGCTGCGGCCAAGAATTTTCACAGCGTGGCGGTTCTGCCCGATCCGAAATTCTACGCAGGTTTCATGAAGGAGATGGAAGTGGGAGATGGTTCTGTTTCTCTTGGGTTTCGCAAGGAAACCGCGGCCTTCACTTTTAACATGATTTCCACTTACGACGGCATGATTGCCGAGTATCTGTCCAAAAACAACGCGTAAGCGATTCGGGGCCGAGGGCGAAAGGAAGGGTTTCCGGTCGGGTCTCGCCCCTTGTCCTTCCGCCTTCATACCATCTGGAGAAATGTCATAGCATCCAAACCGCGCGGCAATCTGACCGGACTCAAGCCGAGTCAGGTCACGGCCATCACACGAGTGTACAACCGTCGCTTCCCGCAAACGGGCGGCTATTCCACGGACCAGGCCCGGGAACTGGCCCTGCTCAGTGCCGGAATCGGACGTCAGATCGGGGTGCTCATCGACCGCCGCGGCACGCCGGTCATGGTCATTGTCGGTGAGCGGGAGGGGATCTTCATCCCGGAACTGACCAGATACCGCAAGGGAACCGGACGACTGAGCGGTCTCAGGCTTCTGCACACCCATCTCGGGAGCGGATTGCTGTCCCAGGAAGACCTGATGGATATGGTGTTTCTGCGTCTGGACTCGGTTACGGTGCTTACCGTGAACCGGGACGGATTTCCGGGGCAGGCCCAGGTGGCCCATCTTCTGCCGGCCAACGTGGAGGATCAGCCGTACCGGGTTCACGATCCGGTTGCCTGGGACAGGCTTGATTTCGATTTTACGGCCGGGGTCGAGGCCCTGGAGGATGAACTGGCCCGTACCGGGCAGGAGGTTCCGGTCACCGCCCCCGAGGGAAGCGCCCTGCTGGTCAGTGTGGGCACCAACCCCAGGCGGGAGCAGGAGCGCTCCCTGCACGAACTGACCGATCTGGCGGGCACGGCCGGGCTGGAGGTGGCCGGGACCATCATCCAGCGGGTTTCCAAAATCAACCCCCGGTCCATTCTGGGCAAGGGCAAGATCGCCGAGCTGGAGGTCGTGGCCCTGCAGAAGAACGCTACGGTGATTATTTTCGACCGGGAGCTGACCCCCACCCAGCAACGCAACCTGAGCCTGGTCACGGAGCGCAAGGTCCTGGACCGGACCCAGCTTATTCTGGATATTTTTGCCCGTCACGCCTCCACCCGGGCCGGGAAGCTCCAGGTGGAGATGGCCCAGCTTAAATACACCCTTCCCCGATTGGTGGGACAGAACCAGGCCCTGAGCCGTCTGGCAGGGGGGATAGGCGGGCGCGGTCCCGGGGAGACCCGGCTCGAGCTGGATCGACGCAAGATCCGGGGGCGGATCACTCATCTCAAGCAGGAGCTGAAAAAGGTCCGCACCCAGCGCGGGGCGACCCGGGCCCGTCGGGCCCGGGCCGGAGTCCCGGTGGTCGCCCTGGTGGGGTACACCAACGCGGGGAAGTCCACCCTGCTGAACACCCTGACCCAAAGCGGGGTCCTGGCTGAAAACAAGCTGTTCGCCACCCTGGATCCCACCAGCCGCAGGCTTCGGTTTCCCATGGAAAAGGAGATCATCCTCACCGACACCGTGGGATTTATCAAGGAGCTGCCCGAAGACCTCAAGGAGGCCTTTATGGCCACCCTGGAGGAGTTGGGGGAAGCGGATCTGCTTATTCAGGTGGCCGATGCCGGCCACCCGGAGCTGGAGCAGCAGCTTTCTGCCGTGGACCAGATTCTGGAGAGCCTTTCCCTGCATGAAATTCCGCGTATTCTGGCCCTGAACAAGTGGGATACCCTGAACGACGAGCAGCGGGTGATGCTGACAAACGCGCATCCGGCTGCCGTGCCTGTCCAGGCCACCCGGCGCAGAAGCCTGGAAGGGGTGGTGGAGGAGATTTTGAAGCGGATTTGACGGGAAAAAGGAAGCAGAAAAGTAACTATTCAGGTCTTTTTTACAAAATTAAAAATTTCAAATTTTAGAAATTTTAGAAATTATAAGACGTTACGCCTGGTCTTTCAATTTCTGAAATTTCTTAAATTCTCAAATTTCTTAAATTCATTGTCCGGTATCCAAATTTTACTCTGACTTTCAGGCTGTTGAATCAGTAAAATTTTGACCTGAATAGTTGCGCAGAAAACGGAGTTTTCAGAAAAACGGAGAGATCCTATACGACCTATACGACCTCTAGAACCTATCCTGAAGAAACCGGAAAGACGGTGCTGTTCTCTCGTAAAAAACCCGGGGGCTCTTGAAGAGCCCCCGGGTTTTTTCACTTCTTCCGCCAGGAGTTTTCTTCGCCCCGGCGCAGCCGGTCGATATTGTCCCGGTGCTTCCAGAAGATGAGCACCATCACGATCAGGGCCATGGGCAGGAGTCCGAAACAGCCCGTGAGCAGAAGGGCCACGGGAATGACCGTGACCATGACCAGAGAGCCGAGGGAGACATATCCCACCCAGTACAGGGTGGCCAGAAATCCGGCGATGCCCCAGAGCAGGGGGCCGGGAGCCGCTCCCAGGAAAACGCCCACACAGGTGGCCACGCCCTTGCCCCCCCGACCATGCAGAAATACGGAGTACATGTGTCCGAGCACTGTGGTAAGCCCGGTCAGGGACAAAAACAGCAGGGAGTCGGAGATGGCGGTGGCGCCCAGCACCGGCAGGCACCCCTTGGCGATATCCAGGACCAGGGTGAGCACCCCGTACCCGACCCCGCAGGTCCGGGCCACGTTGGTGGCCCCGATGTTTCTGCTGCCGTGATTGCGGGGATCCGTGCTGCACCCGATGGTGCTCACAAGCAGGCCGAAGGGCATGGCCCCGACCAGATAACTCAGAATCAACCAGAAAATGGAGACCATTGGCGAACTCCTTTTGGGAAAGGGGATTTCGGCCGGGGCCGAAGATCACTCTTCCCAGGCTTCCAGAATTTTGATGGCGTTGTTCAGGGGATCGACCTTGCCGATCCGGACCGTAAACCTCTGTCCAATGCGGACCTTGTCCCCGAAGATGGTCCTGGGCGCCTTGAGAAAAAGCTGTTCCTGGGACAGGGCCACGGTGACCAGGTTGGAGTTGGCATCCACGATGACGCCGGACCACTTTTTCTTCTTGCAGTTCTGTTTAAAATACAGGGCCTTCCAGTATCGCGGCCGCATTTTTTGGACCTGATTGACCAGCTCGATGCGGGAGCTGAGTACCGGCAGGCACTCCTTCAGCTCGGCCCGGCTCCAGCGGGGCTCCCCTTTTTCCAGGAAATGCAGCACCTGGGCCAGGTTCATGAAATCCGAATAGCGGCGCAGGGGAGACGTGATCGGGGCGTAGGCCTCCACCCCGATGGTGGCGTGCCGTTTGGCCGCGCACTCCAGAATGGACGGCCCCATGTTTTTGATCAGCCGGTAGATATCTTCCGGACGGTTCCAGATTCCGGCGCTTCCTCCGGGAAGGGTCAGGTTCTGGGTTCGAAACAGGAGGGGGACCTCCTGGTCCAGGGCCCAGCGGGCAATTCCGGAATTGGCCAGAATCATGAATTCGCTGACGATCATCTGGGCCAGAGGAGTGCTCGGCCGCCGGCGCAGTTCGACCCTGGTCGCTTCCCCGTTTTCCTCAAGTACCAGTTCCGGGTCCGGCTGATCCATGATCACGGCCCGGTTCGCGATGCGGGCTGTCCGCAGTTTTTCGGACAGCTCCCGGGCTGCCTCCAGCATGGGGTCCGGGGCCTCGGAGGTCAGGTTTTCTTCCACGCCGGTATAGGTCAGGTTGGCCTTGACCCGGATCGTCTTGAGGCTCGGGAGAAACTGAACCGGTTGTCCGTCCTTGTCCAGCAGACAGTCCAGGACAAGGGCCGGTCTGGAGCCGTCGGCCCGGAGGCTGAAAAAGCCGGTCCCGAGTTCCTGGGGCAGCATGTGGCTGGTCCCTTCGGGCAGGTACAGGGATGTGAACCTGTTTTCAACGGCCCTGTCCAGGCATGAGCCGAATTCCCACTCCAGAGCGGGGCAGGCCAGGACCAGACGGAGATGGTAGCCGGCATCGGTGCGTTCCAGATAAAACCCGTCGTCGATATCTTCGGTGGAGGCCGAGTCCACGGTAACCGGCTCCCACGGTTCGGGATCGGTCACCCTGGCGGCCGCCCGGGATTTGAGGGCGGCGATATCCCTGCCGCAGCAGTTCTGCCAGTCCGGGGTCCATTCATACTGGGCCCGGTCCAGCAGGAAGTTGTAGTGCCGGGAAACGGCTCCCCAGGCCTGGGCCAGGTACAGGGGAAGAAAGGGATCGTCGGGCAGACCGGTACTCATTTTCTGCCACATGAGCTCAGAGTCCTTGTCTTCGGGCCAGGCCATCCTGGTCAGCAGCAGCTCTTTGATTCTGTCCGCCACGTCCGGATCGGGATCCACGGTCACGGGTTTGCCTTTGAGGTGTTTTTCGTACAGCTCCCTGAGCAGAACCTGGCCCAGGCCGATAACCCGTTCCCGTTCCTGGGCCGCCTTGAGTTCGGCCTGGCGTCGTTCCACCTTGTCCTCGGGATAGACCTCGAAGTCCGGCGGGAGAAACTTGAAATGGGTCTTGGTCTGAAGCATCTTTCGCCCCAGAGCCGCGATCCGGTCCACGTCGGGCGCCTCAAAAAGCAGGTCCGCAAACCAGAAAATGGAGGCCTGGGTCAGTTCCCCCTGGGCCATTTCCCATATTTCCAGGGGATCGATTTCGGCCATGAGGCGCTCCCGCCCGGCATGGTGGCCCCTGAGGGCGGTGAGGATCTCTTCCCGGGAGGCTCCTTCTCCGCCGTCCGGCCCGTACCAGGGCAGGACCCGGGACAGGGGGAGTTTCACCTCTCTTTGATTCACGGTGAATATCTTGACCCGGTTGCTCTGTACTTCTTCCACCCAGGCGATGATGGGCTGGTTGTTGTGCAGAAATTCGATGATGCAGCCGGGCCGCAAAAATTTGACTGGGGCAGTATTGGTCATGAAAAGGCCTTGTGTCTGAGGGACAAGCAGCCCGGTCGACAGGGTGTCGGCCGGGCTGCATACCGGGAAACCCGGTCGGGATCAGTGCTTGAAAGAGCGTTGCCCGGTGAAGACCATGGCTACCTGGGGTTCGGCCTCGTTCACCGCCTGGATGATCTCGTGGTCGCGAATGGATCCGCCGGGCTGGGCAATAGCGGCCACGCCCTGTGCCACGGCCAGGTCCACGCCGTCCCGGAAGGGGAAGAATCCGTCGGAAACCACCACGGAACCACGCAGGCCGGCCGAGGCCGCAGCTGTTCTGGCTTCGATGTCGGCCAAAGCCTCGGCCATGGCCGGGTCGTGGCCCGCTTTCTCCTTGAGCTGGTACAGGGACATGGAGTGCTCTTTGGAAGCCAGCCCGTCGGCATATTTGGTGTACGCCTTGGCAATGGTGATCTGGACGCATCCGACCCGGTCCTGTTCGCCGGTTCCGATGGCCACGGTGGCTCCGTCCCGGGCAAAGATGACGGAGTTGGAGGTCACTCCGGCCTCCACGGCCCAGGCGAAGAGCAGGTCTTCGGCCTCCCTGGGAGTCGGCTTGCGGGCCAAAAACACGGCCCCGTCCTTTTCCGCTTCGGCCGGGAGAAAGTCGTCGGCGGTCACGATCCGGTTGCGGAAAGAGAACTGCAGGACCACCCCTCCGTCGGTCAGGGATTTCATGTCCAGAAACGGGGTGCCCACCAGCTTGTCCAGTTCGGCCAGAGCCGGAATTTTAAGGATGCGCAGATTCTTCTTGGTCCGGAGCAGGGCCAGGGCCCCTTTTTCAAAAGCCGGCGCGGCCACCACTTCAAAGTAGGATCCGATGATGAATTCCGCCGCTTCCCTGGTCAGGGGGCGGTTGACCACGACGGCGCCACCAAAGGCGGCAATGCGGTCCGAGGCAAAGGCACTGGTCAGGGCGTCTTCAATGCCCCGATCCGACCAGGCCGCACCGCACGGGTTGTTGTGCTTGAGGATGATGGCGGCCGGTTTGGCATTCAGGTACTGCAGGATATTGATTCCGTTGTCCACGTCGGTCAGATTGGTCTTCCCGGGGTGTTTGCCGGCCTGAACCATGTTCTCTTCGGAAAGAGAGGAGACCAGCTTCTGGCCGGGTCCGCGGAACTGCACGCCGCCCAGTTCCAGAACGCCGTCCGCGAGTTCATACAGGGCGGCGGGCTGATCAGGGTTTTCCCCGTAGCGCAGACCCTTGTCCTGGTCATCGATGTGCCAGGTCCTTTTCCTGAATGTCAGGGTCTGGTCTCCGAGTTGCAGGGACATGTCCGCAGGAAAGGGGTCGACCTGGATGGTCTTGTACATCTGCTTCAGATCACTCATGGCGTTGGCACTCCGTTTCTGGTGCTCCGGGGGTTGTGAAAGGATGGCAAAGGCCGCGGAGTGCGGCCGGATGGTTGTACAGCATATCTTCTCTCAAAGCTGATTTGCCTAGCACAGGGGCGGCCCGGGGGCAAATTCGCAGTTGCCGGAAAAATCGTTCACGGGTACCCCTGCAGCCAGGGGTGCATGTGCACGGAACTGTTGTGAAAATTCAGGTGGTCAAGGAGGATGTATGGAACGGCTTCTTTTGAAACTGGCGGACAGGATCAATGCGTGTGACGAAGCATCTCTGACGGCCCTGTGGGAAAAATACCACTCCCGGGTCGCCGTGTTCGAGCCGACCCGGGAGTGGGAGCGGGCGGTGCTCGTTCTGACCCTGTTGCAGGGGGTGCGGTGGAAAAACAGGCTGTTCAACACCAGGATGGATCCATCCGGGCCGGCCCCGGAGTCCGTATCCGGATCGGCCACGTCTCCCTGCGCTTCGGAGCCCGGCTCAGGAGGGGGCGTTCTCGGCCAGGAGAACCGGAGCAAGGTACTTCATTTCCGGCCGCGACAGGGCAATGAACCCGTGTAGCAGATAGTAGTAATACCGGATGCTCTCCACATAATCCACGGCCTCGTATCCCCGGCAGTATCCGTATCTGGCTTTGGAGTAGTATTTGCGGTAGGCCAGCAGGGGAAAGACCGTCTTGACATCCCTCCAGGCCAGTCCGTTCAATCCCTGCTCTTCGGCCAGCCTCATGGCGTCCAGGGTGTGGCCGAACCCCTGGTTGTACGAGGCCAGAGCCAGAAAGATGTTGTCCCAGGCGCGTGGCCCCCTGGTCTGCACCTGTCCCAGGAGTTTTTTCAGATACCTGGCCCCTCCCCGAATGGAGGCGTGGGGATCGAGGCGGTTCTCGATCCCCATCTCCCCGGCCGTGGCCCGGGTCAGCTGCAGCAGGCCGCGAACGCCGGTTTTGCTTTCGGCGTTGTGCTGAAAATGAGACTCCTGATAGATCATGGCGATAAGCAGCAGGGGGTCCAGATCAAGTCTGCGGGCCTCGCTTCGGATGGTGGTCGCGTACAGGGGCAGTTTGCGGCGCAGGGTTCTGGAAAAGTGCCACAGCTCGTAATAGTCGATCTCTTCCGGAAAAAAACCGAGATATTTGTCTTCAAGCTCCCGAAGGATGTCTGAATCATGCATTTTCTGCCAGAATCGACGCAGTTTTGTGGTTTTCGAGGTGTCCCGGGTCGACCAGTACCACCGGCTGCCGTAAGTCAGGTCCTGGTCCGGTGTGCCGGCGCGGATCTTGGGGAAAAACGGCAGCCAGAGGGAGGCCAGGGGAGATCCTACCAGGGCTGACGAGGGGGTTCCCTCGAGATCCGAGAGCAGGGGGGGCAGGGAGGTCGTTATCGCGGGGCGTATCAACGGCGTGCACCCGGAATCGATGGCCATCTCGGTCCGCAGCTCCTCGAGAAAGGATCCTGCGGGAAGGATGACCGAGTCTGAGCAGGGCAGGCTTATGCGTCCTGCGCCGGCCGTTTTTTTGTCCTGCAGAACAAGGGGGGCACCGGTGTTGTACAGGGGGCCGGCCTCAATATGCTCGGTTCCCGGGGCCGGTTTCAGCCACGCCCCGGCTCCGAGCAGAATGTCCGCTTCTCCGCTGCCGAGCAGACGCCATCCCGTTTGGGGAGAGTCGATGGCGATCCAGCGGGCGGGAAGAGAGAACCGGGTGCAGAACAGGGTCACCAGCTCCCGTTCGAATCCCGGTCCATAGGGGGAGAGCCGGGATTCGGCCATCTCGGTGGGGAGATAGGCGATACGCAGACTGCGGTCGGTGCTACGGCGGATCTCGTTTTTCCGGACGGAGTAAGCCACCAGAAGGGTCAGGGTCAGGCCGAGAAGCATAAGCCAGAGCAGGGATGTGAACAGTCGTTTTTTTTCAGTCATGACCCTCCGCAGGTCAACGGGCAGCATCGGGATGCGTGTCTGCCCTCGGTTCAGGTGAAGGAGTCGCGGTTCTTAGCCGGGAACCCGTTGTTCTGCAATATTTTTTCAATTCTGTAATTGACTTTGTTCCGGCGCTTCAATAATTAAGGAGGCCATTTGCCTTTTGAACGGCAAAAAGATTGTGCCTTTTAAGGAGAGAATACAGCATGGCTAACGTAGTGATCATGGGCGCCCAGTGGGGCGACGAGGGAAAGGGAAAGATCGTGGATCTGCTTACCCGGGATGCGGATACCATTGTCCGTTTTCAGGGCGGCAACAACGCAGGGCATACCCTGGTCGTGGGCGGCAAGAAGGTGATTCTCCATCTGATCCCGTCCGGAATTCTCCACGAAGGAAAGACCTGTCTGATCGGAAACGGTGTCGTGCTCGACCCTGAAGTTTTTTTTCGGGAAGTTGACGGGCTGGCGGAAAACGGGATCGCAGTCGATCCTGACCGGTTGCGGATCAGCCGCAAGGCGCATGTCATCATGTCCTACCACAGGCTTATCGATTCGGCCCGCGAGCAGCACAAGGCCGGCGACGACAAGATCGGCACCACCGGCCGGGGCATCGGCCCGTGTTATGAGGACAAGATGGCCCGTATCGGTATCCGTGCCGGTGACTTTGCAGACAAAAAACTCCTGCGGGCCAAGATCGAGAAAGGGCTGGTGGAAAAAAACGCCCTGTTCACCGGACTGTACGGCATGGATCCCCTGGACGCGGACGCCGTGTACGAGGAAATTCTGCCCGTTGCCGACCGGATCATCCCCTATCTGACCGATGTCTCCTCAGTGATTCAGGAGGCCGTGGCCCGGGACGGTGGGGTGCTTTTCGAAGGGGCCCAGGGAACCCACCTTGATATCGATCACGGCACATACCCCTTTGTGACCTCGTCCAATACCGTGGCCGGCAACGCCTCAAGCGGATCCGGCTGTTCTCCGAAGCTGCTGGATCGCATCGTGGCCATTGTCAAGGCGTACACCACCCGGGTGGGCAGCGGCCCCTTTCCAACGGAGCTGGATAGTTCCGCGGGCGATCATCTGCAGGAGAAAGGAGCCGAATTCGGCGCCACTACGGGACGTAAGCGGCGGTGCGGATGGCTGGATCTGGCGGTCCTGCGTGAATCGGTCCGGCTGAACGGATGCACCGAGATCGCCCTGACCAAACTGGACGTACTCTGCGGGCTTGCGGAGCTCGATATCTGTACCGGATACCTGTACAAGGGTGAAGAGGTTGCCTATCCGCCTCAGGATGAGAACGGCATGGCCTATGTCACCCCCATCTATGAGACGGTTCCCGGCTGGTCCGAGGACATCACCGGCTGTACATCCTGGGAAGACCTTCCTCAGGGTGCCCGTGATTATGTCGCACGGATCGAAGATGAGCTGGGCATCCCGGTCTCCATCATTTCCGTGGGACCGGACCGGGATCAGACCATCATGCGGTAGCTGTTCCGGGGTTTGAAGAGAAGTGACGAGGTGGCCGTGTTTTCACGGTCACCTTTTTTTATGTGTATAAAAAACCGGAAATCCCTTTCTTGACTTTTTTCTCCCCCTGTCTGAATGCCTCTTCCATGTATTGCACACCTCCTGATCGACAGCACCGGGTGACTGGTTTTCTGGACCGCCTCGGACACAACCCGCCCGCCTCCCTGCTTCTGGAAGGGGGGTCTGCGGATGAGCGGTCCGCTCTGGCAGGATACTGGGTCGCCCGGCTTAACTGTGAAGATTCTCACCCCCCGTGTATGCAGTGTACAACCTGCAAACAGATCGAAGACGGGGTTTTCCGGGATATGATCGTCCTTGACGGCGCCGAGGGCGCCATTGCCGTTGATACCGTGCGCGAAGTGCGGGCAAAGCTTGGAGATCCGCCGACAGGCAGCGGTATGCGCGTCGTGGTTCTGGCCGACGCCCAGGAGTTGACCCAGGAATCGGCCAATGCCCTGCTCAAGGCCATGGAAGAGCCCGCTCCCGGCAATACCTTTGTTCTGCTGACCCCCAACCGGCAACGCCTCCTCCCCACCCTGGTTTCCCGCAGTTTCGTCCTCTCTCTCGCGCTGACCATGTCCCGATCTGAGGACCAGGAAGCAGCAGAGTGGGTGACGGGGCTGCTCTGTTTTGCCGGGACAGGGCGAGGGTGGTTTGAACGGACGTCCAGAAAGGGAGCCGTGGACAAACCGCTGGCCGAACGGGTGATCGGGGCCATGCGTTACCGGCTGCTTGGCCTGCTGCGCGAAGAACAGACCGCTTCGGACCTGTTCGGCCGGGAGCTTTCTTTTGCCGCCCTGCACAGGATCGACCTCTACTGCATCCATGCCCTGGACTGCCTGGCCGCCAAAACCAATCCGGCCCTGGTCCTTGACTGGCTGGCTGTTCGGTTGTGGCGGGCACTCAGGCAGGGGGGAGCCCGTGATGTTTCACACGGAACATGTAGTATTTTGTAACTATTCAGGTCCTTTTTACAAAATTAGAAATTTCAAATTTAAGAAATTTTAGAAATTTGATAAATTATAAGACGTTAGCGCCTGCTCTTTCAATTTCTGAAATTTCTTAAATTCTCAAATTTCTTAAATGTATCGTCCGGTATTCAGATTTTACTCTGAATTTCAGGCTCTTGAATCAGTAAATTTCTGACCTGAATAGTTACAGTATTTTTATTTATCATCTCCAGCACTTTTTTTCCGAGAACACCATGCGCGAAATCATCCTGATCAATATTTCCGGTGAGGACAAAGCCGGGCTGACTTCTTCTCTCATGTCCCTGCTGGCCGAGTACAATGTAACTATTCTGGATATCTGCCAGTCCGTTATCCACAACACCCTGTCTCTTGGTATTGTCATCGAGGTTCCTCCGGAATTCGAGTCCTCTCCCATTCTCAAGGATCTCCTGTTCAAGACCCATCACATGGACATCCAGCTCAAGTTTTCTCCCATTTCCGAGGAGCGGTACGAGCAGTGGGTTCAGGCCCAGGGGAAACCCAGGCACATCATTACCCTGCTCGGGAGGCGGGTCACGGCCGGGGATATTGCCGGTCTGGCCGAGATCGTTGCCGACAACGGGCTGAACATCGACATCATCACCCGGCTGTCGGGTCGACAATCCTTTGCCTCCCCCGAGGCCACACCCCGGGCGTGTGTCGAATTTTCCGTTCGCGGTACCCCGGCGGACATCTCCGGTATGCGTTCGAGATTTCTGGACCTGGCCCGGGAGCGGGGGGTGGATATCGGATTTCAGGAAGACAACGCCTTTCGCCGCAATCGGCGCCTGGTGGCCTTTGATATGGATTCCACCCTGATCCAGGCCGAGGTCATTGATGAGCTGGCCAGGGCGGCCGGGGCCGGAGACGAGGTGTCCCGGATCACGGAATCGGCCATGCGCGGGGAGATCGATTTCAAGGAGAGCCTGCGTCGCCGGGTGGCTTCCCTGGAAGGACTCGATGAAAGCGTTCTTGAGGAAATCGCCCGCACCCTGCCTTTGACCGAGGGCGCGGAACGGCTCATATCCACCCTGAAGGGGCTCGGGTACAAGATTGCCATTTTGTCAGGAGGATTTACCTATTTCGGAAAGTATCTGCAGCAGCGGTTGGGGGTGGACTATGTGCACGCCAACGATCTGGAGATCGAGAACGGCAGGATGACCGGCCGGGTCAAGGGTGAGATCGTGGACGGAGCCCGCAAAGCCGAGCTGCTCAGGTCCATTGCCGAACGGGAGGGCATCGACCTTAAGCAGGTCATTGCCGTGGGGGACGGGGCCAACGACCTGCCCATGCTGGACCTGGCAGGACTCGGCATCGCCTTCCACGCCAAGCCCGTGGTCAAAAAGGGAGCCAAACAGGCCATCTCCACCCTGGGGCTGGACGGAGTGCTCTATTTTCTGGGACTGCGGGATCGAGAAATGTAACGACAAGGAGCCAACCATGCTCGGAAAACTGTTTCTGCTTTTTGCAATCATTCCGGTGATCGAGATCTATATCCTGGTCAGTGTGGGGTCCGTGATCGGGTCCCTGAACACCGTGATTCTGGTGCTGCTCACCGCCTTTGCGGGAGCGTGGCTGGCCCGGCAGCAGGGGGTGTCCACCATGCTTCGGGTCCGGTCCTGCATGCAGCAGGGGGTCATGCCGGCCGAGGAGATCCTGGATGCCGTGCTTATCTTCGCGGCTGGAGCCGTGCTCCTGACTCCCGGATTCGCGACCGACGCCCTGGGGCTGCTCATTCTGTTTCCGCCCACCCGGGTCCGGTTCAAGACCTGGTTGCGCGGAAAATTCGACGACTGGATGAAAAATCCCAATGTGCACATTCATTACCGTAACTTCTAGGACAAAGCAGATATGGCCGGATACCGTACCCTTAAGGGCTGCCTGGATGATCTCGAAATACGCGGCGATCTGATCCGCATTGACTCCGAGGTGGACCCGAACCTCGAAGTCGGGGCCATCCAACGCCGCGTGTTTCAGGCCGGGGGACCGGCCCTGCTTTTTACCCGGGTGAAAGGAACGTCCTTTCCCATGGCCGGCAATGTGTTCGGAACCATGGATCGTATCCGGTTTATCTTTCGGGACTCCCTGAAACGGGTGGAGCGAATGCTGGCCCTAAAGGGAGACCCGACCGTGGCGCTGAAACGACCCTGGGAATTTCTGGGTGTTCCCCGGGGGGCGTGGCATACCCTGCCGAAAACCGTGAACAAGGGTCCGGTTCTGGCCAATGAGACCTCCATCAGCCGGCTCCCGGCCCTCAGGTCCTGGCCTATGGACGGGGGACCCTTTGTCACCCTGCCTCTGGTGTACAGCGAGCACCCGGCAGCCCCGGGATACGGAAAATCCAATCTCGGCATGTACCGGGTTCAGCTTTCTGGGGGGCAATACGAACAGAACCGGGAAGTGGGCCTGCATTATCAGATCCACCGCGGTATCGGTGCCCACCACGGTGAGGCCATCAGGCGCGGGGAGCCCCTCAGGGTGAACATCGTGGTCGGCGGTCCCCCGGCCCTCACCGTGGCCGCGGTCATGCCGCTGCCCGAGGGAATTGCCGAGCTTGTTTTTGCCGGGGCCCTTGGCGGACACCGCATCCCCATGGTGGCCCGCAAAGGGGGATTGCCCATCCCGGCCGAAGCGGATTTCTGTATCACCGGAACCATCGCTCCCGGTCGGGAGCTTCCCGAAGGGCCGTTCGGGGACCATCTCGGATACTACAGCCTGACCCATGATTTTCCGGTCCTTAAGGTGGACAGGGTCTTTCACCGGGACGGCGCCATCTGGCCCTTCACCACCGTGGGGCGTCCCCCCCAGGAAGACACCATGTTCGGCACTTTCATTCACGAACTGACCGCCGACCTGATCCCCACGGTCTTTGCCGGGGTGCACGAGGTGCACGCCGTGGACGCAGCCGGGGTGCACCCCCTGCTTCTGGCCGTGGGCAGCGAGCGGTACGTGCCGTATGCCGCCGAGCGAAGGCCCCAGGAACTGATCACGTCGGGCATGCATCTGCTGGGCAGTTCCCAGACATCCCTGGCCAAGTATCTGTTCATCGGAGCCCGGGAGGATGACGAGGGGCTTTCCAGCCATGACATTCCCGGATTTTTCAAGCATATGCTGGAACGGATCGACCCGGGCCGGGATCTGCATTTTATCACCCGGACCACCATGGACACCCTGGATTATTCAGGAACCGGTCTGAACAGCGGCTCCAAGGTCATTGTGGCCGCTGCCGGCCCGGTTCGCCGTGTGCTGCGGGGGATGATTCCCGGCGATCTTGCCCTGCCCGACTCCTTTGGCACCCCGAAACTGCTCGCCCCCGGAATTCTTCTGGTGCAGGGCCCGAAGCACGAGCGAAACAGGGGAACCCAGGACCCTGCGATGGAACTTTTTTGCGAAACCATGGGGACCCGGAATGACCTGGAAGGGCTGCCATTGATCGTGGTTGTGGACGACGCGGAGTTCTCCGCCCGTTCCTGGGACAACTTTTTGTGGACCACCTTCACCCGGTCTGATCCGGCAACGGATGTGTACGGGGTGCGTGCATTTACAGACTGCAAGCACTGGGGATGCCGCGGCCCTCTGGTTATCGACGCCCGTCTGAAATCCTTTCAGGCCCCGCCTCTGGTGGAAGACCCGGATGTGGAAAAACGGGTGGATGCACTGGGAGCGCCGGGTGGCGTGCTGCACGGTGTTATCTGATTACCTTATAGCATTTGTAACTATTCAGGTACCCTCTCCAGGATTAAGAGGATTATGCTTCTTTGTCGCAGGATTACGGGATTATCCTGCCTCTGACCGTAGTCCTGTTATTCCTCTTATTCCTTATAATCCCAGGCTTTTTTAGACGAGGTGAATAGTTACTAGCATTTTTACTTTGTTTTGACCTTCATCCCTTTAGCCTCCTTCAGCGCTTCTACCTCCCCTGGATCCCTGCGTTCGCAGGGATGACATTTTTGGCAACGTCCCTGGTCAAAGCTGTCATTCCAGCGAACGCTGGAATCCAGGGGAGGTGAGAGAAAGAACGGGTTGTAAGGGTACGGTGAGGCTGGTCTGGGGATCAATATATAGTAAAAATGGTATTATAGCATCTTTATCTATCCGGAATACTCCCCGGACCAGGGTCACATCGGGGCGTCACCGCGTGCGCCCCTTGTCGCCATCTCGCCAAACCAAAAGGAACACTTTAGTGCACCCCATTATCACCACCTCTCGCCGCATCCTGTCCGAAGCCGCTTCCGTCTCCCTCACTCTGTTCAAAATAATGATCCCCATCCTTATCGCCGTACGCGTCATTCAGGAACTGGGGTGGATCGAATACGTGGCCGCACCGCTCGGTCCGATTATGGCCCTGGTCGGACTGCCGCCGGCCATGGGGCTGGTCTGGGCCACGGCTATGGTCAACAACATCTACGGCGGTATGCTGGTCTTCGTATCTCTGGCCGGGCAGTATCCTATGACCCAGGCTCAGGTCACGGTGCTGGCGACCATGATTCTGGTGGCCCACTCTCTGCCCGTGGAGTTGGAGGTGGTCCGCCGGGCTGGGGCCAGGCTGCTGTTTCAACTCGGTCTGCGGGTGGGGGGCGCCATCGCGCTGGGGTGGATGCTGGACAGAGCATATGCGGCCGGAGGGTGGCTGCAGCAGCCCAATGTCCTGCTCTGGAACCCGTCCCCGGCCGACCCCTCCTGGGTCGGGTGGGGGCTGGCCCAGGTCAAGAATCTGGGGCTTATCTTCCTGATTATTCTCGGGCTTGTGATACTTATGCGGGTTCTGTCCCGGCTGGGCATCACCGACCTGTGTATCCGGCTGCTGGCTCCGGTACTGCGTATGCTCGGCATCGGCCGGGAAGCGGGCACGCTGACCATCGTGGGCATGATCATGGGCCTGTCCTACGGGGGCGGGCTGATCATGCACGAAGTGGACACCGGCAGGGTCCGTCCCCGGGATGTGTTTTTTTCCCTGTCTCTTATGGGGCTGGCCCACTCGGTTATCGAGGATACCTTTCTGCTGGCCATGATCGGGGGCCATGTCTCGGGGCTGCTCTGGGGGCGGGTTCTGTTTGCCATGGTGGTTATGGCCGTTCTGGTGAAACTGATGACCGGGGTGTCCGAGGAATGGTTCCGGGCCCGGCTGTACTGGATGACCATGCCCAGGTCGAAAGAGGAGGCGTGATGGGTGAGGAGAAGAAGATGCTGACGCAATATGCCGCAGTTCCGGCCTATGTGACCAGGGATGGCTCCGTGATCCGGGAACTCATGCATCCGGGGGTGCACGGAAACAGGAACCAGAGCCTGGCCGAGGCCAGGGTGCCGGAAGGGGGAGAGACCCTGGCCCACAAACATCCCCGGGCCGAGGAGCTGTACCATTTTACGGCCGGGCAGGGGGTGATGGAGCTCGACGATGAGACGATCGAGGTTCGGGCAGGAGATACGGTGTGTATCGATCCGGGAACGGTGCACAGGGTCAGGAACACGGGAGAAGGGGACCTGGTGATAGTATGCTGCTGCGCCCCGGCCTACAGTCATGAAGATACGGTGCTGGTATAATACCATTTTTACTAAACCAAGACCATTTTGAAAAGCGGAGTTTTTAAGAAAGGCACTTTACAGGAGACAAGGAGAAAAAACAGGAGGAAGAACAGGAGAAAGAGGTCTTTTTCTTCCCTTCTGTATCTCCTGTACTCCTGTTAAAATTCTTCTGTCTTCGCCTTGAATTAAAACTCAATATTTCAAAGTGGGTCTGGTTTAACTGAAGTTACGCACGTCCTCTCTTCCGCCCTGAAAGGGCATGACATAACAGCCCGGGGCGTTGCCCTGGGCTGTTATGTGTCGCCCCTTCAGGGCTCAAGACAGAAGACCTTTACTATGACCCATCCCCCTCTTCCTTCGCGCTCTTCGCGTCCTTCGCGGTAAGTTTTTTTCACCGCGAAGAGGCGCGAAGGGGGAGACGGTGCGTAACGTCAGATCTCAAATTTCTTCGAATTCTTTTCAGGTACCACAGCCCTCCCGGGATTATTTATGATCCCCTCAATCTCTTTCCGCAACGTCCTGGCCGCCCCTTGCGGATCATCAGCAGAACAGATGGCCGAGACCACCGCTATACCGTGGGCACCAGCCTTCAGCACATCTTCCGCATTTCCAGCAGAGATTCCGCCGATGGCCAGCAGCGCATTGGCCGTATTGTTCATAACCACGAAGTTGGTGATGTTATGCACCAGGGGCGCCTTGGCCCGGATGGCCTGGACATCGGTCCAGATCGCATTGGCAGTCATATTTGTTTCTCCGTCAATTTTTTTGATGATACCCCTGCAGGTCGAGGTCCCTGGACCAGATGAACACACCCCGAAGCGGGTTCTGGCGACAGACTTTTTCCCATTCCTTGGTAATGGTCAGGTCCCCGAGGCTGGTTCCTTCCGACTTTTTGAGAGACTTGGAAGCCATGGCCTTATCAGGAAATTCGTTCAGCCAGAGATCCATGTCCCCGATGGAAGGAAAAGAGGTCGGCTTCCATGGGGCATCTCCGGAAAAGGCAGCCCGGACCTGGGTCACAAACCGTTCGGCGCACTGCCTGCGCTGTCTGCCGTCTCCGTTTTGCGCAATATGGTTGCCGGTTTCGAGGATTGTGGCCATGGGCAGGAGCAGGGAATATTCCTTATCGATGAACTCTCTCAGTGTGGCCATGAGCTTTTTGTGCTCGGAACACATTCCCGGAACTCTGAGAATCTCTACGAAGATGGATGTATCGATAAGGCAGATACTCACGGCTCATCCCCCTCCAGGGAGTCAAGCCACGTCTGGGCCTTGTCCTTTTTTTCCTTCGCAGAGGTGCCGGATTTTGCATGTCGCTCGATGACCCGCGAAGAAGCCAGCTCTCCCAGAGGTGCCCGCGCAGCCAGGGCGGGATACTCCGGAAGGTCAGCCAGACTGACCAGGCGGCTGTCCCCCTCTTCAGGATCGCGGTAACAGAACACCACATCGCCGAGAGCCCGGTCCGGAACCGCGTCCATGAGGGCCGGATTGTGCGTGGACAGGAGTAAGCGCAGGCTTCGTCTGGTAGCCAGGTTCAACATGGCGGTCAGCAGGGTTTCGGCCCGGCTGGGGTGTACGCCGTTGTCCACCTCCTCAATGACCACAAGGGAGTCTGACGGAGCGGAAAGCAGAGCCGCAGCAACGGCCAGCACCCTGAGGGTGCCGTCGGAAAGCAGGGTGGCGTCCCAGCTTCTTTTTTTTTCCCCGAAGTTCTCCGTCATCTCCACCAGCACTTTGCCCCGGTCGGACTCGTAAAATCCGATATCCGTGATATCCTGCTCCGGAAGGCTCCGGATAAGGTCGAGAATGATCTCCTTGTTTTCCCGGTACCGGCACAGATTATACAGAACCCCGGAGAGATTTCGTCCATCTCCGCGCAGTTTTTTTTCGGTTTTGAACTCCGATGCCCGCATCAGGCTCGGGACCGGATCAAGGAACAGGATACCCCCCAAAAGGTTCTGGTATGCCTTGGAGACAGCGGGGATGATTTTCTGGGAGTCCCTGTTCCGGTGATCGAACGCGGCGGGTGTGTCCAACTGCGGGAAAACAGCCATCTGATCGGAGCAGATGATGACCGGCTTGTTTTTTCCCTTTTGGAAGTTGTTATACGCCACCCTGAGATCCGTGGAAGGGGGCACGGCCGGTCCCTTGATCTCGTATAAAGGGACGGCCCTGTCCTCAGAGGTGATGGACTCGGCCGCGACATGAAGCTCTCCTTCCCGGACCTGCAGCGTCACTTCAAGGATGTTCCATTCATGGTTTGTGTAGCATCCCAAGGAGAATCGAGTACTCCCGAGACGGCCGATGTCTTCCACTCTGCCCCGCAGCACGGAGTCCGAATCCTGCACCTGATACTGGATAGTGCTCAGCTTCTGTCCCTGGGCCAGCCAGGATAAAAGACGCAATCCCTCCAGGGCATTGCTTTTTCCCGAGGCATTGGCTCCAATGAGCAGGGTCAGCGGCCCGAGCTTGAGGCGGGCTTCCCGGTAGCTTTTGAAGTTTTTCAGGGTGATGCAGGAAAGCACAGCGATCTCCTTTCTCAGACCATCTTCAGGTCCCAGTTCCACAGGCCGGAGCGGTGTTTCATGGTCACTCCCCTGGGCAGGGGTTCCACCAGATTCACGAACAGGGTGTAGCCGGCTTTGGCAAGGTCGCCCTTTTTCTCCTTCAGGTCCACCGCCCAGTTGGGGTAGGTCCAGTAGTTCTGGCCGTATTTGCGGGTCCAGGCCTCTTCCCCCTTGGGACTGGCAAAGGGCTCCGTGGTCTTCAGGTGCGGGGAGACCGTGCGGGCGATGCACAGGGGCCAGTTGCCGTGCTGGACCACGCCCAGGGGAAGCGGGCTTTTAGCCGGCAGTTCCAGAAAGTCCTCTCGGTTCAGCTCCGGGGAGACGATGGCCCCGGAACAGCCGAGGCGGGCCATGGCCTGAATGGCCAGGGGGTTGCCCAGGTTGCAGAACGGACCGGCCCAGAGCGTAATATGTTTCAGGTCCTGAAAAAATTCCCGCTGCCAGGGGGCCCCCAGAACGAACGTTTTGCCGCCGGAGCGGATCACGTTTCGGATCAGTTCCCGCCACCCCTTTTCTTCGCCCGGCCAGATCACCGGCGGCAGCCACCACCAGACTCTGGAAAAGAGCGGCTTGGGCACCTTGCGCTCGCTGCCCGGGATGAGCCACATGCCGGACACGACCTGCCGTCCTCTGGGGCCTCCTCCGGACAGATGCCGGAAGACCGTGATCTCTGTTGCGGGTATGCCTTTTTTCCCCGGTTTGGGAAGGGCTGCCGTGAAGTTGGATTCCCGGGCACCGGGCACGGAGATGGTTTTCAGTTCCTCTCGAATTTCTCGGAGAATGTTGACCAGATCCTGCTCCCGGCGGTCCACCAGGAAGACCGGCGTACCCGGTGCCGGAAAGACTTTGGGAGGCATCCTGAGGTCCAGGCGTCCGCCCTTGGGTACCCGGGCCCGGACCTTGATGGTGGCGTGGCCGGCCTGGTCCTCGAATCCGACCCGGAGCAGATCCCCGGGCAGGAGTTCCATACGCGGCGAAATGGACGGGTTTCTGGCCGCGCCCTTGGTCTTGGAGACAAACAGTCCGGACCCGGTGTGGCTGTCCTGGGAGACCGGGTTGTGGGATTTCTGGGGCAGAAAGTTGTAATGGGATGTGGGCCGTCCCAGAGCCAGCTTGAGCAGCTCCTGGCCGTCCTGGCGATCCCGGGCCGTGCTGTCGGGGTTGCGCAGGATGGTGTACGCCTTGACCGTGTAATAGACGTAATGGGGGCCTTTTTTGCGTCCCTCGATTTTCCAGGTCCGCACTTCGGGGATCTGGGTCAAGGGGCGAACCAGAACATCCAGCCCGAGGTCCTGGCAGGAAAAGAAGCGCTCTTTTTTTCCTTTTTGTGAATACACACGGCGGCAGGGCTGCACGCACCGCCCTCGAATGCCGCTCTTGCCCCCCATGTAGCTGCTCCAGTAGCACCGTCCGGACACGGCGTAGCACAGGGCGCCGTGGATGAAAGTCTCCAGATCGAGCCCTTCGGGGCACGCCGCGGCCATGTCCCGGATCTCGTCCACGGAGAGCTCCCGGGGCAGAACCACCCGGGAAAATCCGAGTTTTTTGGCCGTGATCAGTCCGGCAGGGTGGGTGCAGTTGGCCAGGGTGGAAAGGTGGAGCTGGCCGGTGAATCCGACCTGGCGGGCCAGCTCTGCCACGCCGAGATCCTGGGCAATGACCGCGTCGGGTTTGACGATGCGCTCCAGCCGCTCCAGAAGACGTCCGGCCTGATCGGGCTCGCCCGGCTTGAGCAGCGAATTCAGGGTCACATAGACCCTGGCGCCTCTGGCATGGGCCAGTCCGGTGAGCTGGGCCAGTTCCTTGATGGAAAAGTTCTCCGCCTCCATGCGGGCCGAGAAGTGCTTCAGCCCGCAGTATACGGCATCCGCTCCGGCAGCCAGAGCGGCGAGAAAGCTGTCTGTATTCCCGGCCGGGGCCAGGATTTCGGGAAGATTTGGTTTCTGTGTCATGGGGCGTACGATGAACTTTTTTGGGAGAAGAGGCAAGAGGCGAGAGGACGGTTGGCAAGGGGCGAGAGGCAGGGGCGCTGGGGACTGACGACCAGGGCCTGGGAGGGGCGCAAAGGGAAAAGGAACGTACGTATTCAGGTACCCGTTTCGGGATGAGGCGGATTATACTCCTTCGTTGCAGGCTCTTTTGTGCCGGTTGAATAGTTGCAGAGGAACACCCTTGCGGAGTGGGAGTGTCCCGGGGTAAGGGAATCTCCCTTGACAGGGCTTCATCATTCGTTTCTTACCGGTCTCCGGTCTCCGGTCTCCGGTCTCCGGTCTCCGGTCTCCGGTCTCCGGTCTCCGGAATATTTATCCACACCAACAGATCACCACACGATACCAATGACCATAAAAAACATCGCCGTCATCGGGGGCGGCCTGGCCGGGTGCGAAGCTGCCTGGCAGGCCGCCGGGGCCGGGTGCTCCGTAACCCTTTTTGAAATGAAACCGACAGTCTTTTCCCCCGCCCACGAGCGGGACGGGCTGGCCGAACTGGTCTGCTCCAACTCCCTGCGTTCTTCGGATCTGACTGCGGGGATCGGCCTGCTCCAGGCCGAGATGGCCGAGGCGGGCAGCCTGATCATGGAAGCGGCTCTGGCCTGCCGGGTGCCGGCGGGCAAGGCCCTGGCCGTGGACCGGGCCCTGTTTTCCGAATACGTGACCGCAAAGATCGCGGGGCAGGAGAACATCACCCTTGTCCGGCAGGAGATTCTCTCCCTGGATGATGCGGTCCTTTTCGGTTTTGACGCGGTGGTGGTGGCGGCCGGTCCTCTGGCCGGGGAGCGGCTCACGGCGTCGCTTATTGCGACCATCGGCGGGGACGACCTCTTTTTCTACGACGCCATCGCGCCCATCGTGAGCACGGATTCCGTGGACATGACCCGGGCCTTCTGGGCGTCCCGGTATGCGCCTGAGGAAAAGGACTACCTGAACTGTCCCATGACCGAGGCGGAGTACGGTTCGTTCGTGCAGGCCCTGCTGGACGGGGAAAAGGTGGAGGCCCGGGAGTTCGAGGAAGGGGTGCATTTCGAGGGGTGTCTGCCCGTGGAGACCATGGCCGAGCGGGGCGCGATGACCCTGGCCTTCGGTCCCCTGAAACCGGTGGGACTCACCGACCCGCACACCGGGGAGCAGCCCTTTGCCGTGGTCCAGCTCCGGGCCGAGAACCGGGACAAAACAGCCATGAACCTGGTCGGGTTTCAGACCAAGCTCAAGTACGGGGAGCAGAAGCGGATTTTTCGCATGATTCCGGGGCTTGAGCAGGCCGAGTTCCTGCGTCTGGGCAGTATCCACCGGAACACCTTTGTCAACTCTCCCAGAGTGCTCACTCCGCACCTGGAACTCAAGGCCCGACCCGGCGTCTATCTGGCCGGGCAGATCACCGGAGTGGAAGGGTACCTGGAGTCCGCAGCCTGCGGCCTGTGGCTCGGCCTGTTCCTGTCCGGCCGGGTTCCGGAACTGCCCCCCAGAGAAACCGCCCTGGGCGCCCTGCTGGCCCATACCCGGTCCGACGCCAAACACTTCCAGCCCTCCAACATCAACTTCGGCCTCATGCCCCCGCTCAATGTCCGGGCCAAAAAGTCCAGACGGAAAGAGCTGCACGCCGAACGCGCCCGCATGGTGTGGAAGGAATGGAGAAAAAGTGTTAAGTGTTAAGGGGTAAGTGTTAAGGGTTAAGGGTTAAGGAAAGAGTCGGGGAATGGCGCCGGCAGCTATACTGCGTCCACTCCGTCAACTTGGTCCACTTCCTTAACCCTTAAAACCTAACACCTAACACTCCTTTCCTTAACCCTTACCCCTTTTTACTTTCAAAAGTCTCGCCACCTCCCGGTTTACCGTACCCCGGTCCATTTCCCAGAGCAGGTTCTGGGCGGTCCACCAGTCCGGATTGAGGGCGAGGAGTTTGGTGCGGCCCAGGATGCGGGCCAGGCGGGGCCAGTCCGGGGGGGAGGCCCGGAGCAGGTCGGTCACCTCGCGCGCGACCCGGTTTTCCAGCATCCGGGTCAGGGCCGGGTTGGTTCGGACGATGGCGGCCATGGCGTCCAGGTCGTCCCGGTCCAGGTGCACCTCTTCCCGCAGCCAGACCCAGAGCAGCCCCGGGAGCAGGGCTCCGGTCTCTCCCTGAGGCACCTTTTGTCCCTCCTCAAAATCCAGGAAGGCTTCGCCAAGGGTTTCGGCCTGGTTCACCAGGGTCTGCCACAGTTTTTCCTCCCGGGTTTCAGCCCCCCGGTTCAGCACTGCCCGCTGTTTGCGTCGGTCCAGATCCGCCAGGGTAACCGTGCGATTCTCCCCGAACCTGATTGCGGTTCGGGAGAGGCTCGGGGAGGGAGGGATGGAAAAGGATGCAGTCTCTGTTTCTTTGGTGGCGGTCTGCTGCCAGGTCACTGTCCCGGACATGCCTGTTTCCCGATTTCCTGTTGTGTCGGCAAAGGTGATGGACAGGGCAGCGGACTGCACGGATTCCGGCAGGTCCGGCCAGCAGGAGAAGACCTGCATGGCCACCAGATCCAGGGGGGGCGCTGCCCGGGTCAGGACCTGGCGGTTCCAGATGTCCTGTCCGGTTCCCTTGCGTGCATCATTGGATTCGGCTTCCTCCAGGATGTTCTGCAGTCCGT
The DNA here is from genome assembly GCA_041685265.1 of Desulfomicrobiaceae bacterium. Lineage (GTDB taxonomy): Bacteria > Desulfobacterota > Desulfovibrionia > Desulfovibrionales > Desulfomicrobiaceae > JAWLGC01. The sequence continues at coordinate 37,303 of JAWLGC010000014.1, forward strand.
CCTCGATCTGCGGCCCTCCTGTCTCCCGAAGCAGTTCCAGGCTGCGCAGGGCAAAAGTCAGCCCGTTGACCGGTTCAATACGCCCGATGTCGTCGAAGAACCAGGCGCAGCTGGCAAAAGAGGCCAGGGACCAGCGCTGCATGGCCAGCAGCTTCAGGGCTATGATCCGTTCTTTCACAGGCAGTCCGGCATGCAGGTGCGTGTCCAGAAAGTCTCTGGTGGAGATGGTCCCGGCCCTCACCCGGCCGTAGTCGGTCAGCGCCTCTGAGGGGGTCTGAAACAGTTTGCTCCCGGCCCGGAAAAAATGTTCGTCCACATAATACTTGAGATAGTTGAGTCCCCGGCGCAGGGGGCGGCGCCACTCCTGAATCCAGTCGGGATGCTCGCCGTTGGAACAGCCGCAGTGGGACCGCCACCGCTCCACGCCGTGCACGCAGCTCCATGACGAGTTCTCATGGATCAGGATCTCCCGGGTGGGCGGATTGTCCGCCAGCCACGCGGCGTAGTTGGTCAGCCGGATATCGTCTCTGTTCTGCCTGCCCTGGTCCAGGCCGTAGGCCAGGGCCATCTCCCCGAAGGTGAAGTGGTGCCCGTAGGACTCCCCGTCCGTGGCGATGTTTCTGAGCCCGCCCGGGTGATTGTCGGCCAGGCGCTTCCAGAACTGCTCCCCGTCGGCCAGGAGGCGTTCAAAGGCCACCCCCTGCGAGATCGCTCCATCGTAGAAAAAGACCGCGATGGATCTTCCCGAGGGCAGGGAAACCCGGTAGGCCTGGGTGGTGTCCAGGGTGGCT
>JAWLGC010000096.1:0-10039 GCA_041685265.1 Desulfomicrobiaceae bacterium
CATGACCGGACCCAGGCCGAAGCCCTGATCCATGACGGTGAAAACTGCATCGGGTGCATTGCCCGCTGCCTGCGCACCGGGGAACTCCGGGCCTATTACGCCAAGGCCACCCTTATCGCCACCGGCGGCTACGGCCGGATCTACAAGGCGTCCACCAACGCGATTATCTGCGACGGCGGCGGGCAGATCTGCGCCCTGGATACCGGCCTGGTGCCCATGGGCAACGCCGAGGCGGTCCAGTTTCATCCCACGGGCACAGTGCCCACGGATATTCTGGTCACCGAAGGGTGCCGCGGTGACGGCGGAACCCTGCTGGATGTCAACGAGTACCGGTTCATGCCCGATTATGAGCCGGAAAAGGCCGAGCTGGCCTCCCGGGACGTGGTCGCCCGGCGCATGACCGAGCATATCGCCAAGGGCAACGGCGTGAAATCCCCCTACGGTGAACACCTCTGGCTGGACATCCGGCATCTGGGTGAAAAGCACATCACCACCAAGCTTCGGGAAGTGTACGATATCTGTACCAACTTTCTGGGCGTTAATCCCATCCACGACCTGATCCCTGTTCGCCCCACCCAGCACTACTCCATGGGCGGCATCAAGACCGACCTCAATGGTGCGGCCTACGGGCTCAAGGGGCTCTACTCCGCGGGCGAGGCCGCCTGCTGGGACCTGCACGGGTTCAACCGTCTGGGAGGCAACTCCCTGGGCGAGACCGTGGTGGCCGGACGGTACGTGGGCAAGAAGATCGTGGAATTTTTGAAGGGCCATTCCGTGGATTTCAAGGACGGAGCCCTGAACGATGCCAGGCGCAAGGTGGAAACCCGTATCGAGGATCTGCGTACCGGCCGCAAGGGGCGCGAGAGCGCCATCGACGTGCGTAACGAAATGCAGAATATCATGATGGATTATGTGGGCATCTTTCGGGACGGCAAAGAACTGCAGACCGCCGTGGACAAGCTGGAAGTCCTGTATGAGCGGTCCGGCAGGATGTGCCTCCAGGGATCGTCCAACAAGGGATTCTCTCCGGAGATGTCTCTGGCCCTGCGTGTGCCCGGCATGATCAAGCTGGCCCAGTGTACGGCCTACGGCGCCATGATGCGCACGGAATCCCGCGGGGCTCACACCCGCCGCGATTTCCCCGAGCGTAATGACCGCGACTGGCTGAACAGGACCCTGGCCTACTGGAAAGAGGGCGCCACCATGCCCGAACTGCACTACGAGGATGCTTCTCCCTACTTTGAAATGCCTCCGGGCGATCGCGGCTACGGCGGCGGGCAGACCATCCCCAACGAGCTGCCCGAAGAGCGGTTGCGGATGCCCGAAGGCAGAGACAAGGACACATTCGGTAAATAGAAAACGCCATACGCAAGGAGAAGCATATGAAACAGAATCGTAAACTTCATTTGAAAATATTCAGGCACAATCCCCTTGATCCGGACAGTGTGCCGCACATGCAGTCCTTCTATATCACGGAGTACGACTCCATGACCCTGTTTATCGCCCTGATGCAGATCAGGGAGGAACAGGACCCTTCCCTGAAATTCGACTTCTGCTGCCGGGCCGGCATCTGCGGCTCCTGCGGCATGGTCATCAACGGCCGTCCCGGTCTGGCCTGTCATACCCAGACCAAAGATCTGCCCGAGGAAATCACCCTGCACCCCCTGCCGGTATTCAAGCTTCTGGGTGATCTGTCCGTGGATACCGGCACCTGGTACCGGAACGTGGGCTCCCGCATCGAGGCCTGGGTGCACGGCAACGACGGAGCTTTTGATGCCGAGGCCGAAGAGGCCAGGATGGAAAACGGGCTGGCCGAGCAGATCTTCGAGCTGGACCGGTGCATCGAGTGCGGCTGCTGCATTGCGGCCTGCGGCACGGCCCGGATGCGCGAGGATTTCATGGGCGCGGCGACCATCAACCGTATTGCCCGGTTCTATCTCGATCCGCGGGACGAGCGCAGTGATGACGAATACTACGATGTCATCGGCAACGACCAGGGCGTGTTCGGGTGCATGGGGCTGCTCGGGTGCGAGGATGTCTGTCCCAAGAGCATCCCGCTGCAGGATCAGCTGGGCATCATGCGTCGCATGCTGGCTCTGAATTCGGTCAAGGGCATTCTGCCCAAACGTGTTCTCGAAAAGCTCAAGCACAAGAGGCCCTGCCATGAGAACCATTAGCGCAAGCGATATTCACGATACGGTCCGTGACATGATCATGGCCGCGTGTCGTCTCTTGAATCCCGAAGTGGAGGAGGCCCTGCAGAAGGGGTACGAGGCCGAGGAATCCGAGTCGGCCAGGGAGGTGCTCAAGCAGCTCCTGGACAACGCCGAACTGGCCAGAAACACGAAACTGCCTCTGTGTCAGGATACCGGGGTGGCCATCTTCTTTGTGGAGTTCGGCGAGGACCTGAAGATCAGTGACGGCTCCCTGACCGATATCCTGAACAGAGCCATGGTCGAAGGATACGACAAGGGGTTTCTGCGCAAGTCTCTGTGTCACCCCCTGACCCGGAAGAATACCGGGGACAACACCCCGTCCATCATCCATACGGAACTGGTGCCCGGCGACAAACTGAAGATCCGGTTCATGCCCAAGGGGGGCGGGTCGGAGAATATGTCGAAAATTGTCATGCTCAAGCCCGCTCAGGGGTGGGCAGGGATCAAGGATTTCGTGCTTCGGACCATGGCTGAGGCCGGTCCCAACCCGTGCCCGCCCACAGTGGTGGGCGTGGGCATCGGAGGCACCTTTGATCTGGCCCCCACCCTGGCCAAGAAGGCGCTGTTTCGGCCCATCGGCACCCCCAATCCTGATCAGGAACTGGACGCCATGGAGAAGGAACTGCTTGGGGCCATTAATGAACTGGGCATCGGCCCCATGGGCCTCGGCGGAAAGACCACCAGTCTGGATGTGAAGATCGAGATGCACCCCTGTCATATCGCCAGCTTGCCCGTAGCCGTGAATGTCCAGTGTCATTCGCACCGGACCAGGGAGGTGGAAATCTGATGGCCGTCTACAATCTCAACGCACCCCTTACGGACGAGGACGTGGCCAGGCTGCATGCCGGCGACGTGGTCTATCTGACCGGCACCATCTATACCGCTCGCGATGCGGCCCACAAACGGCTCATCGATTCCCTGGACAAGGGTGAGGAGCTTCCCTTCGAACTTCAGGGCGCGGTCATTTATTATGTGGGGCCGGCTCCGGCCCCTCCGGGCTGCGCCATCGGTGCGGCCGGACCCACCACCAGCGGACGCATGGACGTTTATACTCCCCGGCTGCACAGTCTTGGCGTGAAGGCGTCCATCGGCAAGGGCAAGCGGACCGACGAGGTGCGCGAGGCCCTGAAAAAATACACCGGCGTGTATTTCGGCGCCACGGGCGGGGCCGGAGCACTTCTGTCCCAACGTATTGAGGCCGCCGAAGTCATCGCCTATGAGGAACTCGGGCCCGAGGCCATCCGTAAGCTGACCGTCCGGGATTTCCCGCTGCTGGTGGTTAACGATTGTCATGGAGGCGAACAGTACGCCACACCCGCCTACGATCTGTAGAGTTGTTGTTTTCGGGGGCTCTTTCGCCCCCTTTTTTTCATATCCCTCAGGAGGAATATAATGGCGCTTTTCACCACGGAAGAAGCTCTCAACTATCACGAGTTCCCGCGCAAGGGGAAGGTCGAGGTGGTCCCGGTCAAGCCCTGCAACAATCAGAAAGATCTCTCCATGGCCTATTCCCCGGGCGTTGCCGAGGCATGCCTGGCCATCAAGGAAGATCCGTCCAAGGCGGACCTGTACACCGGCCGTTCCAACCTGGTGGGCGTGGTCACCAACGGCACCGCAGTCCTGGGACTTGGCAATATCGGTCCTCTGGCAGGCAAACCGGTCATGGAAGGCAAAGGCGTTCTGTTCAAGACCTTTGCCGATATCGACGTCTTTGACATCAATCTGGACACCTCCAGTGCCGATCAGCTTATCGAGATCACCAGGGCCATGGAGCCCACCTTTGGCGGAATCAATCTGGAAGACATCAAAGCTCCGGAATGTTTCTACATCGAGGAACGTCTCAAGGCGGAAATGAACATCCCCGTGTTCCATGATGATCAGCACGGCACCGCAGTCATCTCCGGAGCCGGGATCATCAACGCCTGCGAGATCATGAATCGCAACATCGAAGATCTGAAGGTCGTGGTGGTGGGAGCCGGAGCCGCAGGGATCGCCTGTTCCAAGTTCTACGTCTCTCTGGGCATCGATCGCAAAAACATCTTTATGTTCGACTCCCGCGGCCTGATTCATCAGGGCCGGGAAGGGTTGAATGAATACAAAGCCTCCTTCGCTCAGGACAAGGACTATGGTTCTCTGGCTGAGTGCATGAAGGGTGCGGATGTTTTCCTCGGGTTGTCGGTCAAGAATCTGGTCAGCCAGGACATGGTCCGGTCCATGAGCGACAATCCCATCATTTTTGCCATGGCCAATCCCGATCCGGAAATTCCGTATCCCGATGCCAAGGCAGCCAACCCCAACTGCATTATGGGCACCGGTCGGACCGATTTCCCCAACCAGGTCAACAACGTCTCCGGGTTTCCGTACATTTTCCGCGGTGCCCTGGATGTCGGAGCCACCGAGATCAACGAAGAAATGAAGATTGCCGCGGCCAGATCCCTGGCCGCCCTGGCCAAGGAGCCGATTTCCAGCGAGATGCTGGACGCGTATGGGCTCAAGGAACTGAGCTTCGGCCGGGATTACGTCATTCCCAAGCCCCTGGATTCCCGTATGCTCGAGTGGGAAACACCGGCAGTGGCCCAGGCGGCCATGGATACCGGCGTGGCCACCAAGCCCATCGCGGATATGGACGCATATCGTCAGGAACTGCGTGAGCGCGTGGCCAGGTCCCGTAAGCGGATCAACGCCTTCGTGGACAGCTACTACGAAAAATAGCCCAAAGCGGGAAAGGGCCGCCTTGCCGGGAAAGGGCGGCTCTTCCTCAATCAGTAAAAAAGTACCTGTTCGTCCCAGGCAGGAAACGTTGGGATGATAGGGAGTAAGGGGGGAACCGGATTATGGGCAGAGGCCCGGTAATCCTGTAATCCTGCGACGAAGGAGCCTGCCCCACGTCATCCTGAGGCATTGATCTGAACGGTTACAAAAAAAGGTCCGCCCGTTGTTGCAGCAACGGACGAACCTGTACTCCGGGCCTGAAGGTCCGGGATTGTGGAGATGGAGGCCGGAGTTTATCGCGGCAGACCGTATCGGTTACGATGGGGGTGTGCGTTGACTCACTATATGTAAATATTGTCTTCAAGGATGTAAAGATGAAGAAATTCATACGAATCACGGGATTCATTATCGTACTGTCGTTCCTGCTGGCCGGAGTCTGTCTGGCGGCAACAGGAGGTTCCGCGGTCCCTGAAGATCTGACGAATGCTTATATCACCCTGGGTATCCTGGCCGTTGCAGCGGTACTCTTTTTCACAGAAGCCGTTCCGCTTCCCGTGACGGCCATGCTTGTTCCGGTTACCCTGTCCGCTTTCGGGGTTCTGTCCGCCACCCAGGCCTTTGCCAATTTCGGCAACAAGTGGGTGGTCATCTTTATGGCCATGTTCATTGTCGGGGAGTCCACCTTTGTGACCGGCTTTGCGGATAAGGTCGGCAGGATGACCGTGGCTCTGTCCAAGGGGAGTGAAACCCGGCTGCTTATTTTCTCCATGACCTCCGTGGGCATTCTGTCCGCATTTCTGTCCAATACGGGGACCACGGTGGTCGCCATTCCCATGATCATGGGGATGTGTGCCACGGCCGGTATTCGCCCGGGGCGGATCCTGATGCCGGTGGCCTTTGCGGCCTCTCTGGGCGGAACCATGACCCTTGTAGGTACGCCGCCCAACGGCCTGGTCAACTCTGTTCTGGAAAAGATGGGCCCGGCCGGTGTCAATCCGTTCGGCTTTTTCGAGTTTGCCAAAATCGGCGCCATTCTTTTCGTGGTCGGTATCGCCTACTACGCCTTTATCGGGAAAAAGTATCTCCCCGATTCGGATGTGGAGATCGATATGGACCAGGCGGCTCGTAAACCCAAGCGGCCGGAAAAGATGCTCTGGTCTCTGGGTATTTTCATCTTTATCGTGGCGGCCATGGCCACCAAGTTCCTGCCCCTGGCCACCGCGGCCATGCTCGGTGCCTGTCTGGTGGTCATCACCAGGTGCATGACCATGCAGGAGGCCTTTGACGCCATCGACTGGACCACCATCTTCCTGTTCGCCGGGATGATCTCCATGTCCACGGCCATGAAGAGTTCCGGGGCTGCGGCCCTGATCGCGGATACCGTGGTCAGCACCGTATCCGATCCGTATATGCTTCTGGCCGTGTGTTGCGGCCTGACTGCCGTGGTCACCAACTTCATGTCCAATACGGCCACGGCCGCCCTGATGGCTCCCCTGGCCATTCCCATCGCTGTCCAGGGGGGGATTTCTCCGCTGCCCCTGGTCATGGGGGTGGCCATGTCCGCCTCGGCCTGCTTTCTGACTCCGGTGGCCACTCCCCCGAACACCATCGTGCTCGGTCCCGGCAAATACAGCTTCCTGGACTACACCAGAGCCGGATGGCCTCTGCAGATCATCAGCTTCATTATCCTGGTTGTCTTCATCCCCATGTTCTGGCCTTTCCATCCTTAATATACCAAGGACCGGACACTTCTCGTAAAAAGACCTGCATGCCTCGGCATGCGGGTCTTTTCTGTCTGTCGAAACGCGTGGGGCGTAATTTCTGCGAGCCCTGGAGTTCACAGCGAGGCGGCAGGAAAGAACGGAACAGAGAGGACGGGTCAGGAGCTATACGGCTTTCATCACGTCGCTCAGCCTTTGAAGCAGGATCTTGGGAGAGATCGGTTTGGTCAGGAAATCGTTCATGCCCGCCGCCAGACAGTGCTTCTTTTCCTCCTGTTCCCGGTGGGCGGTCAGGGCGATGATCGGGGTTGCTGCGGAGTGGCGGAGCAGAGGGTCGGTTCGGACCCGGCGGGTCGCCTGGATCCCGTCCATCCCGGGCATCTGAATGTCCATGAAGATGCAGTCGAACTGTTCCGTTTTAAGGATGTTCAGGGCTATCAGGCCGTCCCAGGCACAGGTGACCCTGCACCCGGCGTTTTCCAGAAAACGGGTGGTGAGCATCATGTTTACGGGATCGTCCTCAACGACCATGATGCGCAGGGGGGTGTCTTCCGGCAAAAGGGACCCGGAATCTTTTGGAGCTCTGGCCGGTTTGATCGGGAGGGACAGGACCACGGTGGATCCCTGATCCGGTGCACTGTCTATGCAGAATTCGCCGCCCATGAGTCGGATCAGACTCTTGGCGATGTACAGACCTGTGCCGGTCCCCTGACGGATCCGGTCCCGGGATTCGTCGGCCTGTGAAAAGGGGGAGGAAAGGGTGTCCAGAAGAATCGGGTTAAAGCCGGTACCGGAATCCTCGATAACGATCATCAGCCTAACATCACCATGCGGACCGCAGAAATGGTCGGCCATGAGGTGAACATTTCCGTGGGAGGTGAACTTGATCCCGTTGTCCACGAGATTGAAAAGAAGCTGGCGGAGGCGTCGCTCATCACCGGTGATCCATTTTGGAATGTCCGGATCGATGCTGACTTCAAAGACGAGGTTCTTGAGGTCGGCTTCGTCCTGAAATGTCTCCTTGATGCTCTGCAGCATCTCAGGCAGGCAGAATCTGCTGCTGTTCAGCGCGACTGATCCGTTCTCGAGGTCGGCCGCATCCATGAGAGTGTCGAAAACCTGGTCCAGCTTTCGGCAGGATCGCAGGGCCGCCATGATCTGTTGACGTTGTGTGGTCGGGAGCATTTCCGCTTCGGAAAGCAGGCTCAGGTTGCCGAAGATGCCGTTCAGGGGTGTTCTGGTCTCATGGCTGATGTTGAGCAGAAACCGGTTTTTTGCCGCGTTGGCAGCTTCGGCAGCCTGTTTGGAGGCCTGCAGCTGTCGGGTCATCGCTGCGTTGTTCAGGGCCTGGGAAAAAGTATCGGCCAGGGTCCCGAGGATGGATACCTCCTCTTCAAGCCAGGCTCGGTGGTCGGTCACGGCGTCAAAGCCGACAAATCCCAGGGCCCGCTCTCCAAGCATGAGCGGGGTGACGATCAGTGATCTGATGCCCTGGGCGGCCAGGATTTCCTGTTCCGCTTCTGCTTCGGGAGGCATGGCGGAAACGTCGGGAATGTGGATGGAGCGGCCCGCTATAACCTGGGCGCACCACCAGGGAAACATGGAGGTCTCGATGTCCTGCAGATTGCCTTTCTCTGCAGTCGTATTCGGGGAGGTCCATTCATGTGTGTTGTCCATGCGGGAGTTGTTTCGGGAAAACAGGAACAGGTAGGCCCGGTCCGTTTCAAGGACCTGCCCGATCTCTCCCAGGGCCGTTTCGATCCGATCGTCCAGGTCTTCGGGTGCTGCGGACAGGAATCCGCGGGAGGTGGATTCCAGTATGTGCATCAGGTTGAGTTGGCGACGCTGATTTTTTTCCAGTTTCTTGAAGGGGGTGAGATCCTCCGCAGTACCCAGCAGACCACAGATCTCTCCTTTGCCGTCCCTGAGAGGGACCTTGCAGGAACGGTACCACCTGGGACCTGCGCCCAGGTCGAGAAATTCCTCCTTGAGTAGGGAATGCCCCTGCAGGACATGTTTGTCTCCGGATTCAATGGCGGCAGCTGCAGGAGAGGCATAGGCTTCTGCGGGAGCGAGGCCGGACAACTGTTCCGGCTGCCGGCCGGTCAGGTCCGGGGCCTTTTTGCCAACCAGGGTGAAGCGCAGGTCCTTGTCGCGGATGAACAGAAAAGAGCTTTCCAGCTGGTGAAGGGCATCAAGGAGTGTCGCAAGGGTAAAGTTCATAAGGGACTTTTTGGTGGGCTATGAAAAAAATTTGATGATCCGGGCATGGTTCGTCTATATTATCCGGGTGAGGTCGCCCCCTGATAAACGAAGCGGGTGAAGACATTGCTCGAAGGTGTTGTCCTGGAAATGGGTGCCAGGTGACTTGAACTGTCGACAGTGCGGTATTGCGGTAATATGTTTCGCTAACTGTCGTCAACTTTTTAAGCTACTGTCCTTTGAAAAAGTGCGGAGGGCATTAGTGTATTACAGTAATATCAAGATATTGATGGAAAAGAAGGGGAAAACTCTGCGCGGGCTTGCAGAGGAGGTCGGAATTTCCGACAGGACCATCCTCCGGGCGAGGAAGGATGAATTGATCGGGCTGTGTAAACTGGAAACTCTTGGTGGGATCGCCAGGGCGCTGGGGGTGAAAACCAAGGATTTATATGAGGAATAATGGGAGATTTGGAAAATCAAAAAAACACCCTGGTCAATTTCACCGGAATGCGCAACGGTTCGAACACTTCTCGTAAAAAGGCCCGCATGCTACTGCATGCGGGCCTTTTTGTCTGGGTGGATATATGTCGAACGTTTTTTTGGATCAGGATCCTTCGGCCGTCACCGAATCCGGCAGAGTCCGTATATAGGCAGACAGTCCGTGCTCCATGCTCCGCCCCTGCAGGGCGTATTCGGCCCGGGGTGGAGCGTAGCTGAGAAAGTTGTTTCGTACCAGGGTGTGCAGTTCCTCCCTGAGTTCCGCAAGGCTCCATGTCCCGTCCTGAACCAGAGGGCGCAGGTCCGAAACGGTGAATCCCGTGCCGGGTGTGTGCTGCGCCAGGGTTGCAACCCGGAGCCAGAGCCGCTCCTTCTGCGGGTCGATGGTCACATAATCCATGAACATGGACCTGGCCGCCACAGTGCGTTCGGCCAGGAGCTTTTTGAACCTGTCATCCGGGATCATCCCGTCCTCAGCCAAAGGCAGCAGGTCTCCAAGAACGCTGGAAATTTCCCAGCATGATCCTCCGAAAAAATTCCAGATTCCTTCCTTTTGCTCCTCGGTCAGCGTGAAGCGATCAATCCTGCTGTACCCGGGCAGGTCACCGAGCCATTGAAGCACATCTTCCCGACCCAGGTAGTTCACCTCCATGAACTCGCTGGTCTTTTTCAGTTTGCTGTCGTTGTAGA
>JAWLGC010000097.1:0-9991 GCA_041685265.1 Desulfomicrobiaceae bacterium
TGGGTTCAGCACAACATCCGTCTCCACAAAGCGGACATCCCCTTTGCGCTCCCCGGCCGCAGCCGGCAGGCCCAGAAAAAAGATGGCAAGCAACAAGGCTAAAACATTCAGGCCGAGAAATACACGGGGCATCGTCACCTCGACTGTGGTTTGGGAGCACTAGCTGTCCATGTGCTTCAACAAGTTCTACATCCATGGGCCGAAGCCGGGTAATATCCCTGGAACCATCACTGCGCGACCCCAAAAGCCCGGTCGCCTCTTTGCTTATCTCTATTTCTTGGGCCTGCTCCGCTGAACCGTTGGGCTCGTGATCAACGGCTAACGATGCCCTGGCCAGAATCTGGGTCAGCGTTATACCCTCCTTGGCCAGCATGGTACTGTACCTGAATATAGTAGAAAAAACAGGAACAGGTCAATAAGACAAAAGTTCAGCCCCCCCCTCCTTCCAGTGCACATTCCCCTCTTTCCCCTTCCTCTCGACCGTATCCCTCAAGTAAAAGAAGAGCGTCCCTCCTGATCCTGACAGGAAAAACACTCTTTTTCACCCGTTCATCACCTCAAGCGCCTGTTAACAGGCCGCAGTCGTCCCACGGAAAGAAACACTTTCCGTCACGCCCACCTTCTCGTTTCAATCGCCCCCGGCTCCGACCACCCGGGTGACAGCCGCTTCATCGTGCACAACCCGTCGAGCCCCCTGAACAGGTCCCGCTTTCCTTTGAAGGCGGCCTTGATCGTGCTCAGAAACAGACTTTTGCCGAACCGACGCGGACGGGAAAGAAAGTAATACCCGCCACCTTCCCCGCCAAGGTCTGCAACAAACCTCGTTTTATCCACATATGCAAACCCTTCCCCGACAAGCTTTTCAAACGTCTGAATTCCGATCGGAAGCCGTTTCATGTCCACTCTCCCCAAAATAACGAATCACTGTTCCCCGTTCACCAATGACAACCGCAGTGGCCCTTACTCATCTTCCAGGTTCTGTCCAACACCACCAGGGGCGGTTAACACTTCCTGTTGAGGCTATACCTGACAGGCCGCTTCTGCTTGTCCACAACCCCCTCCTCGACAAAAACATCAAGCCAACAACGCATTTGAGATTCCTTGACACCAAGGTTTTCCGCAAGCTCTCTTAAACTCATTGGAGAGATCAAGGCTTTCTCCACCGCCTCTCGGATACATGACAGAACCTTCCCGGCAATATCTTCGACATCATGCACGAAAGTACCTGACATTTTTAATGAAGAGTTGTCATCCTCATCTGAATATTCAACAAATGACAGAGCAGCTTTGGATACACTTTCTGCGACAACCGGAATATTCTCTTCCGGTTTATCCAGAGTAGCAGCTGAGACTCCCGTACCTGCAATAGGGAGCATACCTTGTCTTTTTTCATGAGATGATTTTATATGTTCTGCAGAAAAAATATTCTCCAGAACAGATTCATTTTTCGGTTCCGGCCATGGCAATGCTCCCAATTTCTGCAATTCAACCAGACCTTTGACCGAGACCTCGCTTCGTACATACACAGGAACAAAGTGATACTTATTCAGCTGTTCTACAGCACCGTTCCAGGTACCACCTTTACGATAATCAGCATTAACAACAAGAGCAGCATCAGCCAGAGCATAAATAAATTTGTTCCGATGCATGGCGTTGCCGACATTAAATCCTGCTCCTGGGTCAAAGGGAGAAGTCAACACCAGCTGACCGGCCATAATCCAATCCCGGTTCTGCCTCTGTAAGGTGGCCCTTTCCAACGCATTGCCCATAATGCCCACAGCCGTTCCACCGGCCTCCAGCGCTCCATGCATGGCTGCCTGATCTACTCCTTTGGCTCCACCGGATACAATTCCGGTTTCAGCCAAAGCACAGAGCTTCCCTACCTTTCCGGTATATTTGAGCAAGATATCGTCGACATGCCTGGAACCAACCACTGCCAGGCCCTTCCTGTTCATCAATTCGGGTTTTCCACAACCATAGAGCACTGGAGGAGCCTGGTCCCTCAGGCGTACGACGAAACGACGGGGGTAGTGCTCATCCGATCGACTCAACACCCAAATACCTCGACTCTGCCACCGCTCCACCGCCTGAGCCAGAAGAAACTCGCGATCCAAAAGACGCTCCAGACGTTGGGAATCCACTGCAGAGTGACAATTCTTCAGCAGATCAAAGGCATCCTTTTCGAGAAGATCAGAAGGTTTGCATTCAAGTTCATGAAGCCGCCTGGCCAATACCCGATACTCTTTGGGAGAGAGCAACTCTGCAGTCCGGTCCCCCTTTCCGCCGAGCATGAGAGGGGCAGTCAAAAGAAGAATTGCCCTGGTGTTGGGAGAAACCAAAAAATTCACCTTCCGCCTCCTGTATCCGCCAGGGCCAGTGGCCAGACCGGCCCACATCCGTTTCGACGCAGCAGCCATGCGGCCACAGTGAATGTCCAACGGGAATCAACCATATCATCCACAAGCAACACCGGACCATCCTGTATCCGGGATTGTTCAACCCTTAGGGCTCCATCAATATTTCGAGCCTGCTGCACACTATTGGCCATCATTTTTTGTTCCGGACGATCTTCCGTTTTCATAAGAACTTCCACAAAAGGTATGTTCAATCGCTTTGCAAGACGACGCGCAAAACCCGGCACCAGCTTCGGGTGTCGAAGCGAAGGGATGCAGGTCACCCATGCCGGTTCGGGGTATGGCCGCCATGTTTGAACCAACTCCTGACAGGCTGCAACCAGTTCGTCTGAAAACTGCCCATCCCGGTATTTTCCCTGTCGCACAAGTGCTCCCCATCCGCCATCCCCCCAGGAGCACAACGCTCTACCCTGCATCGCCTGCTCATCCTGAGCGATACGGCCTTTGACCTGAAAGTAAGGCAGCCCTCCTGCAGGCCAGCTTTTACGGGCCTCAACGGGAAAGCTGGTACGTCGCAAAAACGTAGCGGCATCGCGCATCAGGTCTGGTCTGACATTTTCGGACAATGGGGGTAATGCCGGTGCCTTGAGCTCCGTGGGGTCTCCATCAAGAGCCTGAATCAAAAATGCCATATGTTTTCCAAAGGGCAACCGAACAAACTCCTGCATCTCCTGCTGCTCCTGTCTTCGCAATACCGTCAGCCGATCCGCGCGCTCCCAAAAACTCTCACTCAAAGTCGCGGCAGTCAATTGCCACTTGCTTCCCTGGCGAACCAAAGGTGCCGGAGACTCCAGGGAGAGCAGGGTAATCGCTTTTTCAACTCGTCCCTTTCCGAGATTGACCCTGCCCATAAGTTGCGGAACGGAAAGCCCCTGCGGCTCTTCCTCCAGCGCGTGCAACACCTCGTTCACCTCCTGCCGATTCGGAAAAGCACTACGAATGAAATAATTCGTTATCTCGACCTCTTCAAAACCACTCAACAAAATACCGTACGCAGCCTTCAATGCACGCCCCGCACGGCCCACCTGCTGATAATAGGCTACCACCGAACCCGGCGTCTGATAATGAATCACAAAAGCCAGATCCGGCTTATCGAAGCCCATACCCAGTGCGGTCGTGGCCACCAATGCCTTCACGCGATTCCCCAGCAGGGCACTCTCAAGATCTTCCCGCTCCGGCCCGCTTTTCCCTGTGTATGCCTGGACATTAAAGCCGTTGCGCTTCAGCCAGGCAGCTACCTGTTCGGCATCCCGCACAGTCAGTGTATAGATAATCCCGCTTCCCGGCAGGCTGCCCAATTGTCCGGCAAGCCAGGCCAGCCGGTCAACCTGGCCGGGTAATCTGAGGGTTTGCAGTGTCAGGGAATTTCGGGAAAGTTCGCCTCGAAGGACATTGAGGTCCGGCCCGAGTACGGAAACGAGATCCTGCATCACCCGATTATTGGCCGTGGCAGTAGTTGCCAGCAATCGCATCCGCCGAGGCAGGATGGTGATGACTCGCTCCAGAAGGCGATAATGAGGGCGAAAATCATGCCCCCAATCAGATATGCAGTGGGCCTCATCCACCACAAGCAGGGATACTCTATGGGCAATGCCCGCCAGAACATCAATTTTGAAATGCTCGTTGGCCAAACGCTCGGGCGAGATAAGCAGAATATCAACCAGATCACTCTCAAGCCGGGATTCAACCTCTGTCCACTTTTCCTGATTCTCCGAGTTGATCACGCACGCATTGACCCCCATCCTCTGCGCAGCAAGAATCTGGTTGCGCATCAACGCCAACAACGGAGAAATCAGAATTGCCGGCCCCTCTCCAGCCTCGCGTAACAATTTCGCGGCAATGAAATAGACGAAGCTTTTTCCCCAGCCGGTTTTCTGCACCACAAGCAAACGGCCTCTTCTTTCAACCACATGACGAATGGCCTCCTCCTGACCTGCTCGGAATTCTGCAGATGCATTACCTGTTCCCCGGCGAAGCAGCATCCTGGCTCTGGCAGCATCGAAATGGATCATCTTAAACCCCTCTTCTGGTGCAGTATGGTTTAAATTGCCTCTGCATACTTCTTGTAGGAGTATTTTGCCAAGATGAATTTTCAGGAAACAGCACATGAATTGTCTATGAGTTCATTTCATATCCCCTCCTTCCATACCCCGGTCTTGACCAATCGCTCCACCAGCTTCCGCCGCTTGCTATGGGCCTGCATAAATTCATTCAGCTTCTGTCCGAACTCACCCTTGCTCGCATGCACACCATACGCCTCCTGCAGGTCTTTAACCATAGTGCACGCCTCGTCATACCCCTTTCCGGAACCACGCTCGGCATGAAGGTGAGCCTGACCCCACGCTTTTGAAAAATCTTCCGCAAGGGATGCCAGATATTTTTTCCACGCCTCCCGTTCCCTGGCCAGCCGTTTCTGCCGGGCCTGATCCTTTCGTTTTTGTCGCAGCCTTTTTCCCTGCTCGGCCGCTGCAAGCAGGTCAGCCACGGTTCGAAGCGGGGTTTCTTGCTCCTCCTGGCGTGCCTTTCGAATCTGCAACAGTTCACTGCGTACCCGAAGTTCTGCTTTTGCCGCCTGCCCAGCAGCCAGATCTCGAACCATCTCCTGCAGCTGCTCCCGGCTCAGGGAATTCAACCACTCTTCAACAATACCAGCCTGGTCATCCCCTCCAGCGTCCTCGAACCCGATCCCCGCACCCGCAAGCAGATCCGGATCAACACCGATGAACTCGGCCAGGTCCCGCTGGGCCCTGGTCAGCGCCCCCATACCCGTGGCCAAAAAAGGTTCCTCGGCTTCCTCATCAAGCAGATCGCGACTGATCCCGGCCAGCCAGGCGATATACAGGCTGCGAAGATCCCCGCGCATGATTTCATCCCGGATCGGGCGCAACCGGCCCATACACCCTGCACCGTCCTCCAGTTCAAACTGCTCCCTGTCCTCACTCTCCCCAAGATCCCAACGCAGAATCCAGTGCGTTTCGGTTCGGTCGATGTCAAAAACATACAGGCCCTGCACCCCGTCCATCCGTTTCACTGTTTCAGGCTCAAGAAACTCCAATGGAATACGCAGATGCAGTTCGGCAGACCCCCAGTTGGCCACGTAAACATGGGCATCAAAAAACGTCCTCATCAACTTGCGGGGATCTCCTTTGAAATCCCCGTAATTGTAATGATTGGTAAAGCTGGTCGGGGTGATCTCCGCTCTGGAGGAGATGGATCTCAGGGTGCCCATCTGCTTCTCCGTAAGAGGGGTGTCGATGGCCTGAAATTCGTAATACTGGTATTCGCTCATTGTGGTATCCTGGATGGTTGAATTATTTGCTCAAGTCCCGACTGCGGTTGCATCATGACAAGCACCCCCATTTTTTATCATCTTAAATGATATTATACACCCGTCTAATAGCAATCAAGAGGCACATTCCGGGGGATTTAACGACCTGCCATAACCGGGAATAATGGCCGGCACAGCAACCGAAGCATTATATCCAAGGTCAATCCGCCCTGCCTATCCCGGATACCGCGCTGCACCCCACCTGCATCTTCGATACCGCATCAGTGAAAAAAACGTACACCAATCACTAAAATTTCCTCCCCCCTTCTTCTCCACACCATTTCAATCCAGCCAATTCTTACACAATGCCAGCATATTACCTCTATTACCCTACCTTTTATGAGGGTTGCTATGGTAGGGTTTTCAAACCTCCACAACAGTGCTACGAGTACCTAAAATACATTTCCACTTACAGAAATACATTTCGTAACATTAAAAACATACAAAACAGGTCCAAAAAAGCAATATACTGATTTTCCATACATATTATATCTCGCTGCCCCTGACACCCCACTCATGTCCGGTTCCGTCACCCTTTGGAGCCGGGCATGAGAACGTTTACTGCAACCGAATCAGCGCAGCCACAGCTCCACCGAGGTACCCGCTCCCATGGCAGAACCGGTTCAAGACAACATACAAAATGCTCTTCAAGCAGCTCATGGCCTGTACCACCGCCTTGTGCTGCTGGTCGGCGAGTCAGGTTCCGGCAAGACCACTGCTCTGCGGGCCCTGGCCACAAAACTGGGCACCTCGGTGGTCAATGTTAACCTGAATCTCTCCCAGCAGCTTCTTGAAGTGGCGACCCGGCAACGCGCCATGGAAATTCTGGATATCTTTGATGACATCCTGGACCAGGCCGGACCAACGGTGATTCTCGACAACCTTGAAATTCTTTTCGACACCTCCCTTCAGCAAAATCCCCTGGCCCTCCTCGAATCCCTTTCCAGAAATCACACAGTGGTGGCCTCATGGAACGGCTCCGCCACGTCTCAAAAACTTTCTTACGCCCGACCGGGACATCCCGAATACTGTTGCTACGAATCCGTTGATGCACAGATCCTGCGCATGGATAACGCAGCCCCGGGACATTGCAGACAAACCAATCAGAGGCAGGCACACATGAAATACGGTGATCTCATCCAGTTCGACCCCATCGAGACCGTTGTCCAGTTGCGCGATGCAGGAAAGAAAGGCGCCGCCCACACTCTCGTGAAAACCTATGTCGTTTCCGAAGAAATGGCTGCACGCCTCACCAAGCTGGTCATTCCCCAGCTCCAGTTCGACCATCCTATGGACAACAAGGGACTCCTGATCGTCGGAAACTACGAAACCGGTAAGTCGCACCTGATGTCGGTCATCTCGGGCTTTGCCGAGGACGCATCTCTGGTTAGCGATCTGAACAGCCAGGAAGTCCGGGCAGCCGCTGGACAGATTGCCGGGCGGTTCAAGGTCATCCGCGCCGAAATCGGGGCCACCACCATGCCCCTGCGCGATATCGTGGTGTCTGTTCTGGAGAAGAATCTGAGAAAAATAGGTGTGGAGTATGTGTTTCCGGCTGCGGAGACCATCACCAACCACAAAGGGGCCTTCGAGGATATGATGAGCCGCTTCGGGGGCACCTTCCCCGACCACGGCCTGCTCCTGGTTGTGGATGAGCTCCTCGACTATCTGCATACCCGCAAGGACCAGGACCTGATTCTGGACCTCAACTTTCTCAGGGAAGTCGGTGAAGTCTGCAAGGACCTTCGTTTCCGTTTCATCGCCGGTGTTCAGGAAGCGATTTTCGACAGCCCCCGCTTTGCCCACGTGGCCGACAGCATCAAGCGGGTGAAAGACCGCTTCGAACAGATCCTGATTGCCCGCAGCGACGTCAAGTTCGTGGTCTCTGAACGTCTGCTTCAGAAGACTGCCGACCAGCAGACCAAAATCCGCGACTACTTGACCACCTTTACCAGATTTTACGGCAGCCTCAACGAGCGCATGGACGAATTTGTCCGCCTGTTCCCGGTCCATCCCGACTACATCGACACCTTTGAGCGGGTCACCATCGCGGAAAAACGGGAGGTGCTCAAAACCCTCTCACTGGCGATGAGATTCATCCTGGACGAAAATGTCCCCCAGGACACTCCCGGAGTCATCGCCTTTGGGTATGTACCCGACCCGAGAAAGCAGGGTGACCTTGAGAAATTACGGGAGCGGGCACTGCTCAAGGAGTTTGAGGAATACAAGCAGCGCAAGAAGAAATTTTCTGCCCGGGAGAAGTTCAGAATGGAGGCTGTCCGAGCCGGTTTCAAAAAAGCCTGGCAGGAGCGGGATTACCAGACCATCGTTGATGTAGCGGAAAAGATTCCCAGTAAAATTTTGGAAGAAGATCCCAAGCTGCTGATGTGGTATGACCAGGCAGTGACACGAATTGGAGGATAGTACATTGCACGCACACGATCGCTTTCTACCCGAATGGTTCAATCGCATCCGGTCCCGACAGATCACCCTGCCCCGTTTCCAGAGATATATTGCCTGGAGCCACTCTGAAGTTTCCGGACTCCTCACCACGGTGCTTCGGGGCCTGCCTTCAGGCGCGGCCTTGATCCTTGAAGTCGGAGACAAGGAAAAATTCAAAAGCCGGACCATGACCGACGCCCCGGAAACCGGCGAAAAGGTCACCGAACAGCTGCGTGGGCCTGGTCGTGGATATGGTTGACCAGATCATGCATGGTATGCGTCTTGGCTCACCCGGAATGCACAGCCAGATCAGACAGTGGTGTGAACACGGTTTTCTCGGAGAACTGATTCGCCACCTGCTCGACGCGGATTTCGAGGTGTGGCTGACAGCCGATCACGGAAATATTGAATGTACAGGCAAGGGACGCCCCTCGGAAGGCGCCGTTGCCGACACACAAGGTGAACGGGTTCGTGTGTACCCATCTGAGGAGCTTCGGGCTCAAGTCGCAAATGATTTTCCATTCGGCCTTACGTGGCAGCCGGTGGGGCTGCCCAAAAATTATTTTCCACTGGTAGCCGGAGACCGTGATGCCTTTATCAGGCTGGGAGATTCCACTGTCGGACACGGTGGCATCTCCATTGAAGAAGTCATCGTGCCCCTGATCAAATTCGAAAACAGAGAGCGGTAATGGGGAAAAGACACGAGACCATCGGCATCAAACAGGCAATCCGCATCGAGTGGATGCAAAAAGCAGCCAACCTGCTGTTGGCTGGGCTGGACGTCAAAAGCACCCGGCAGGAGCTGCATGCATTTCTGAAAGCCAGGAAAGACAAGGGGAACGAGAGAAATCAGAGTGATCAGACCCGCAGTTTTGCCGTCACAGCCCTGATGCATGCGTGGGTAACGCCGGAGCGTGAATTGGTGCCCTTTCGGGATTCCGTTCTGAAGCAGTTACAAGACCACCCGGACATGAGCCTGGCAGCACACTGGGTCATGATGGCAGCCGCCTACCCCTTCTGGTTCAACGTGGCCAGACAGACGGGCCGGTTACTGACCCTGCAGGACCAGGTCACCCACGCCCAGATCCTGACCCGCCTCAAAGAACAATACGGAGACAGGCAGACCGTCAACAGATGCGCCCAGTATGTGATCCGATCTTTTGTCACCTGGGGCGTCCTGAAGGATTCTAATTGCAAAGGATGCTACGAAAAGGTGGCCCCAGTACCGGTAGGCAAACTGAACACAGCCATCATCCTGTATGAGTCCGCTCTGCACGCCACAGAACATGGAAAATTATCCATGAGCCAACTCTTGACCCACCCGGCACTGTTTCCCTTTCAAATGCCACCGATGACCGGCGAGTTTATAGGCCTTGAAAATGAACGGATTGAAGTGATGCGACTTGGATATGATGAGGAATTGGTGAGAATAGTTAAATGAAGTGTATAAACTAAATATATTCTCCACTCCTCCAAACACTACAACCTAACAATCCAAACCAAAAAGCAATGCATCCAATATACCACCTAAACAGCGCAGGAAAAGAGAAATTAATTTACTACGTCGAATCTGAAATTATTCTAACCATAAAAAACGACTATTTCACAAAAAAAGAATATATAAACATAAACGCCGTAGACAATATGTGGGACATGTTTAAATATTTCATACGAAAAGAGAATGAAATACCTGAAATAGAAAAATGCGACGGATTTGAAGCGCACAGAGACAATTTCACTCTTTACTATGATATCATATTTGAAATGACCATGAGAAATAAATACTTGTTAGAAAAAACGAGTCAAC
>JAWLGC010000015.1:0-37425 GCA_041685265.1 Desulfomicrobiaceae bacterium
TCTTTTCTTGCTTAACCCTTAACCCTTAACCCTTAACACTTAACACTTAACACTTAAAAATAAAAACTTAAAACTTTCTCAACATCCCGCATAACTGATTGCCAGCCCCCCCAAAGAAGTTTCCTTATACTTGGGGCACATATCCCGTCCGGTCTCGGCCATGGCGCAGATAACCTGGTCCAGACCGATCATGTGCAGGTCCGGGCCTACGGTGGAGGCGATCAGGAAGGCGTTGTAGGCCTTGACCGCGCCCATGGCGTTGCGCTCGATGCACGGGATCTGCACGTAGCCGCCTATGGGGTCGCAGGTCAGCCCGAGATGGTGTTCCAGGGCGGATTCGGCCGCGTTTTCCGTGACCTGGAACCGGTATCCCTGGGAGTAGGCCAGCATGGCCGCGGCCATGCTCGAGGCCACGCCGACCTCGCCCTGGCATCCGACCTCGGCCCCCGCAATGGAGGCGTTGTGCTTGGCCAGAAAGGCGACCACGGAGGCGGCCATGAGCCCTTCCCGGATTTTTTTTCTGGACAGCTTCCGATGCGCTTTGAGCAGATATACAATAGCCGGAATGACGCCTGCGGAACCTGCTGTGGGCGCGGTGACGATGGAGTGGCCGGCCGCGTTCTCCTCGGCCACGGCAAAGGCGTAGGCACTCAGTTTGGCCAGGAAGCGGTCCGGGGCCGTGGGCATGGATCGGTACCGTTCGTACAAAATAGGGGCCTTTCGTTTCAGGCCGATGGGTCCGGGAAGAATGCCGGTGGTGGAGATGCCGATCTCTACGGCGTGCAGCATGGTGGTGATGATCCGGTCCAGTCCGGCCATGATTTCCTTGGCCGAGGCTCCGGTGATGGCCTGTTCGTTGGCCAGGATCAGCTCGTGCAGGCGCAGGTCCTGTTCCACCAGGTGGGTTTTGAGTTCGGTCATGGTCCGGTAGGGAAAGGCCGGATAGCCCCGCTCGGGAGGTGTCCACCCTTTCCACTGGAGGAATCCTCCCCCTACCGAGTAATACTCGCGTGAGAAAAGAGACGTACCGTCTCGGGCCAGCAGAGAGATGGTCAGCGTGTTGTTGTAGGGAAAGTCATGCTCCAGGACATCGAAGACAATGGTCTCCCCGTCAAGGGGGACGGAGGTTTCTCCCAGGTCCATGGAGGCCGAGAAGTCCGGTCCCAAGAGCATGGAGTCAAGAACCGATGCGGCGCATGTTTCCGGATTTTCTCCGAGCAGTCCGGCCATAACGGCCTTATCCGTGCCGTGCCCCCGTCCGGTGGCACTCAGACTTCCGAACAGACGGACCTGAACCGATGCCGCGCGTCGAAGCTGTTGCGGGGGAAGGGTTTGAACGGCGTGTGAAAAATTGAGTCCGGCCCGCATGGGCCCCAGGGTGTGGGAGCTCGAGGGGCCGGGACCGATCTTGAACAGTTCGAAAAGCGAAGTCTGGATGGTGGGCATGGATGATGCTCTCCTTTGAAAGTGGATTGCAGCAAGGGTTGGCAAGGAGTCGCCATTGCGTCAACTGGAATTTGAAAACTTTTTTAAGAGTATTCGAATAATTTCAAATTTTTCTTGCCATTTTTTTGAGAGTTTCTTACGCGTGAGGTCGGTGTCTGTCGGGTGGTAATATCGTTTCCGTTGGGTGGTTTCGAACCGGCAGGCGCGGATTACTCATTTGAGGAGAAGAGTTTTTATGTCGAAGAACATCTACGTCGGGAATTTGCCTTGGGCCGCTACTGAAGAAGAGGTACAGGACCTGTTTGGACAGTACGGGGACGTGAATTCCGTCAAGCTGATCTCCGATCGGGAAACCGGTCGGGCCCGTGGTTTTGGTTTTGTGGAAATGGGTGCCGGTGCCGATGAGGCCATCGACGCACTTGACGGAACCGTTTTCGGAGGGCGGAACCTGCGGGTCAATGAAGCCCGCCCCCGTCCTCAGCAGCGCCCCCGCTGGTAACTTCCCGCTCTCGGTCGTATGCTGAAAATTCCCCCGTCCCGCACATTGTGCGGGACGGGGTTTTTGTTTATGTGCCGAAGGCCTGGTCGCGGCACTGATCGCCGCATCCCTTACAACCCGAGGAGAAACAGATGCCCTCTTTTGATATCGTCAACGAGATCGACTTTCAGGAAGTCGACAACGCCGTCAACAATACACGCAAGGAGATCGAGACCCGCTACGATTTTCGCGGATCCAAAACCGAGATCACCCTGAACAGGAAAAACAACTCCATCGCACTGCTGACAGAGGATGAGATGAAGCTCAAGGCCGTCAAGCAGATGCTGGGCGTCAACCTGGCCAAGCGCAAGGTGGACAGCCGGATTGTGGAATACAAGGACCTCGAACCCACTTCAGGGGGAATGGTCAAGCAGGCCGCGACCCTGGCCGAAGGGATCGACAAGGATACGGCTAAAAAGATCGTGAAACTGATCAAGGCGGACAAGTCCCTCAAGGTCCAGCCTGCTATTCAGGACAACCAGGTCCGGGTGACCGGGAAAAAGATCGATGACCTCCAGGCCGTGATCTCCATGCTCGGGGATCAGGATCTGGGTATCCCCCTGCAGTATGTGAACATGAAGCGCTGATCGGTCTGGTCAAGGATGTCAAACCACTCCAGTCGGCTGGCCAGAAACGCCTCCATTGTCGGGGGGGCGACCCTGCTCAGCCGCATTCTCGGCTTTGCCCGGGATCTGATCGTTGCCTTCGTACTCGGGGCCGGTCCCTTTGCCGACGCCTTTTTCGTGGCCTTCCGGCTTCCCAACCTGCTCAGGCGGCTGTTTGCCGAAGGGTCTCTGACCATGGCCTTTGTGCCGGTGTTCACCAGGGTCACCCGGGATCGGGGCTCGGAGGAAGGGTTTGTGGTGGCCAGGTCCGTGCAGGTCTGGCTGCTGCTGGTGCTCGGCGCCGGAGTTCTGCTGACGCTCTGGCTGGCCGAACCGTTGACCCTGCTCGTGGCCCCGGGATTCGCGCATGAGCCGGAATTGCTGGCCTACACGGCCGGTCTGGTCCGGATCTGTTTTCCTTACATCCTGTTTATATCCGGGGTTGCTCTGTGCATGGGCATCCTCAATTCTCTGGACCATTTTCTGGCTCCGGCACTGGCCCCTTGTATTTTGAATCTGGTGCTTATCACCGGAGCGCTTGCGGCCCTGCCGCTGCAGGCCGATGTCCCGGTGGCCCTGGCCTGGTCCGTGCTGGTTGCGGGCTTCGGACAATGGCTGCTGCAACAACCCTTCCTGCGCAGGAAGGGGTTTTCCTGGAAAGGGCGCGTGGATCTGAAACATGCTGGTGTGCGCCGGATCGGTCGGCTCATGGGCCCGACCGTGTTCGGAGCGGCCGTGTATCAGGTCAATATTCTGATCGGGACCATGCTGGCGTCGCTCCTGCCCCTGGGCAGCATCTCGTATCTCTATTATGCGGACCGGCTGGTTCAGTTCCCCCTGGGCATATTCGGGGTGGCTGTCAGTACCGCGGCCCTGCCGTCCCTGTCCTCCCTGGCCGGAAAAGGGGGCAACACCGAGTTTCATGCCACCCTGAGTTCGGCGCTCGGGTTGACCCTGTTCGTCAGCCTGCCGGCGGCAGCCGGGCTGGCCGCCCTGAGCGATCCCATTGTGGCCGTCCTGTTCGGCAGGGGAGCCTTTACCCCCGAGGCGGTTCACGCCACGGGAATGGCTCTGTGTGCCTATGCCGCGGGGCTGCCGGCCTTTTCCTGTGTCCGGTCCCTGGTTTCGGCCTTTTATGCCCTGGAGGACACCCGGACACCGGTGGTCGTGGCCGTTGTCTGTCTGGTGCTCAACGTGGCCCTGGGGTTCACCCTGATGCAGGTCATGTCTCATGTCGGGCTGGCCCTGGCCACGACTGTCTCCTCCTGGGCCAATGTTGTGCTGCTGGGTATGATCCTGCGGCGTCGGGAGGGAGCCTGGTTCGGCAGCTACGGCGGGGTACTGTGCATGGCCGTGCTCAGTCTGCTGGTGCTGGTCGGGGCGTGGGCCACCAGAGAGTGGGGGGGGGCGGCCCTGGCCCTGATTCCGGTCTGGGCGGCCGGGTATTTTGTCATGGCCAGGCTTGCCGGACTGTCCGAGGCACGTATGCTTTTTTCGGCCCTGGGTTCAAAGCTTGTCCGTAGCGGCAAAGAAGGGTAAGGGTACAGGTTCATGTGAACCACAAACCTGAAAGGGAGTATATATGATTCGCATCAATGAAAATTATTTGAAGCTCAAGGCCTCGTACCTGTTTGCCGACATTTCCCGGCGTATCCAGGCGTTTCAGGATGCCAACCCGGACAAAAATATCATTCGTCTCGGTATCGGCGATGTGACCGAACCCCTGCCCGATGCATGCATTAAGGCCCTGCATAAAGGGGTGGATGAGCTGGCCGAGGCCGGCTCTTTCAGGGGGTACGGTCCGGAGCAGGGCTATGCCTTTTTGCGCGAGGTGATCGCCGAGAAGGATTTCAAGGCCCGTGGCGCGGATATCTCCCCCGACGAGATCTTTGTCAGCGACGGAGCCAAATGCGATACCGGCAATATCCAGGAGCTGTTTGCCGCGGACACGGTCATCGCTGTTTCCGACCCGGTCTACCCGGTCTACGTGGACACCAATGTCATGGCCGGACGATCCGGTGAAAACGTGGACGGCCGCTACGAGGGGATCGTCTATCTCGAGTGCACCAAGGAAAACGGGTTCATCCCGGAACTGCCTGCACAACCGGTGGATGTCATTTATCTCTGTTTCCCCAACAACCCCACCGGCGGCACCATCTCCAAAGAAGAACTCAAAAAGTGGGTCGACTATGCCAGGGAAAACAAGGCCCTGATCCTGTTCGACGCCGCCTACGAGGCCTTTATCCGGGACGAGTCTCTGCCCCATTCCATTTATGAAGTGGAGGGAGCCCGGGAAGTGGCCATCGAGTTCAGGAGTTTCTCCAAGACTGCCGGGTTCACCGGTACCCGCTGTGCATACACCGTAGTGCCCAAAGAATGCATGGCCTATGACAGTCAGGGCAACGCCCATGCCCTGCATGCACTCTGGAACCGTCGTCACTCCACCAAGTTCAACGGGGTCTCCTATCCCGTGCAGCGTGCTGCCGAGGCGGTCTATTCAGAGGAAGGACAGGCCCAGACCAAAGCGCTGGTGGACTACTACCTGAACAACGCGGCCCTGATTCGCAGGTCCATGGCCGATCTCGGGTTCGAGTGTCTGGGCGGCGAAAATTCTCCCTATATCTGGATCGACGGGAAGATGAGCTCCTGGGAGTTCTTTGATCTGCTCCTGAACGAGGCCGGCGTGGTCTGCACCCCTGGAGCCGGTTTCGGTACGTGCGGGGAAGGATACATCCGCATCTCGGCCTTCAACAGTTATGAAAAGGTCCAGGAAGCCATGGACCGGATCAAGGCGGCCCTGCACAAGTAGGCTGCACCGCACTATCCGTTTTTTAAGCAACACTGCCCGGGCCCGTCTTTTGACGGGCCCTTTTTTTGAGATGGAAGGAACGATGCAAGCGGTTCAGAAACGGCGGGACTATTTTCCCCGCGGCCTAGTGCAGCCCGAGGAGGGGTTTCGGTTTTCCATGGATCCTCTGCTGCTGGCCTGCTTCATGACCACCGAACCCGGACAGCGGGTTCTGGATCTGGGTACCGGTTGCGGCGTGATCGGTCTGGGGATGGTGCTTCAAAACGCCGACCTGAACGTGGTCGGGGTGGATGTGGATCCGGCCATGGTCGAGGCGGCCCGGGTCAACGCGGATCTGCTCGGGGTCGGGGACCGGGTCCGGTTTCAGCTTCTGGACGCGGCCCGGATTCGGGAATCGAAAGTCGTTGCCCCGGAATCCTTTGACCTGGTGACTGCCAATCCCCCCTATCGGGCCCCGGAAGCCGGACGGCTGTCCTCCCGGGCAGGGTGCAACCCGGCCCGGTTCGAAATCCGGGGGACCGTCGAGGAGTTCGTTGCCGGGGCCGCCTATGCGGTCAGAAACAGGGGCAGGGTGGGAATGGTTTTTCTTGCTGAACGGCTGGATGTGCTGTTGACGTCCATGCGCAGCCATCGGCTTATTCCCAAACGGGTTCTTCCGGTGTACAGCCGTGTGGACGCATCCGCCCGGCTGGTTCTGGTGGAGGCCCGCAAGAACGGGGGAGAGGGGCTGGTTCTGGAATCCCCCCTGGTGCTGTACGAGGGGCACGGTCAGGAAACCGGGCTAAGGCGGCAGGCGGTGCGGTTCTGTCCTTTTCTGGCCTGCAACAGCAAGGGGTGAGCGCCTCTACTTGGACAGGCGGCCGAGAAGGAAAAAGAGCAGGGCGGTGCCGATGATGACCCAGAGAAAGATCTCGTTGTCGAGCAGGTCCCGGAAGTTGGTCTGAAAGAAGTTCCAGGTTTCGTAGATGGGGTAGTTCTCTTCCATTGCTCCCCCCGGAGGTATGGGGGCGGACAGTCAGGTCCGCCCCCTTTTGTGTGTGTATCAGGCCATGGATTTGATGGATTTGGGATGAATAGTGTCCCGCACCCAGTAGCTCAGGCCGTATGTTTCCTCGAGTTCTTTGCGCAGCACGTTCTCGTCCGCCTTGTCCATGTTGTGGATGCGGATATATACGTCGCGCAACCCCTCGTCCTGCCGGTTGTACGCGGTCAGGATGGAAATGATTCTGGCGTTGTGCTTTTTGAGCGTGTCCAGGATCACCTTCAGACTGCCTTCGGTGTCGACCAGCTTGAAGCCGAGCTGGATTCCGCCCAGGTACACCCCGGTGATGTTGATGAGCAGTTTGAAGACCTCGCTGTCGGTCATGATGCCGACCACCTTGTTTTCGTCATCCACGATGGGCACCGATGAGATTTTCTTTTCCTGCATAAGCACGGCGCACCGCTCCACGGTCTCGTTCTGATTCAGGATGCGTGGGCTCTTGGTCATGATGTCTTTCACCTTGATCTCCGAGAGCAGGTAGTACAGCTCGTGGACATCCAGGGTGGTGGCCTTGGACGGGGAGGCCTCCTTGATGTCCCGGTCGGAAACTATGCCGACAAGCCTGCCGCTTTCATCGACCACGGGCAGCCTGCGGATGTTGTTTTCTTTCATCTGCTTGGATGCTTTCATCATGGACGTTTCGGGCAGGGCGGTGATGACGTTCTTCGTCATCCATTCTCGAATCAGCATGGGCAACCTCCTGGCATGGGTCGGTTCGGTTTGATGGAAGAGGGAAGCCTGTCCCGATGGGGTACGTATACGGGATCGGCATGTAGCTAAAGTTTACAGTTTCGTAAATTTAGTCTTTTTTCAGGGTTTCGTCAAAATGATGGAGCAGGGGACACGGAGGCGGGAATGTTGAGAAAGTTCTTGAAAGAGTCTGTGATTTATGAATATTGTATAACTTGACGGTAAAATAATGCTCATCTCGTGGAGTATCCGTTTATGATTGTTACCCGGATTTCATTTTGGGAACTGGTGATGCCCCTTGTCTACGTCGTCCTGATCTGGGCCGCCACGATGGCGGGATGGTTCGCTCTGCCCCAGGGGATGTTGTACGATGCTGCGGTGCGGTTGACTCCTCCAGGTGGAGATGCAGGGCAGGAACTGCTTATTGTTGAAGCGGACCTCCGTAACAATGACGGGGCTGACTGGGCCGGTGCCCTGGATATTCTACAGAAAAACGAGGCGGCCCAGATCCTTTTTCTGTTTATGCCCGAAGATGCAACTCCTGCTTTCTATGAGGGCGTGGCCGCGATGGACAACGTCCGTTTCGGAAGGCGTGTGGTCCCCGGGGAGGAGCCGGTTCTCGAACCCGTTCCCGCTGCCGGGCGCGGGATTCCCTTCAGAACCGGGGTACTGGCGCATCCGGTGTCGACGTACGGCATGCACAGGGAGCATCAGTCGCTTATCCGGGTGGAAGGCCACCTGCTTCCCTCGCTGGCCCGGGAGGCGGCCGGATTCGTACACGGTCCTGAATATATTCCCCTGCAGGACCGTTTTCTCGTCAACTTCGTGGACCGCCCGGCATTGCTGCCTAAAGTTTCCCTGAAGCAGCTGCTTGCCGAAGAACTGGTTCCGGAAATGATTCGCGGCAGGACCGTGGTCGTCGGCTTCGGCCACGATCCCGCATACCCGGGGCTGCAGACCCCCCTTAATCCCAACCGCGAGTCCATGTCCATCCTCGACTTCGAAGGGTATGTTCTGGATACCCTGCTCAGGGGAGGCATCATTGTCCGGCCTGAAGGTGTCGAAGTACCTGTCGCCCTGGCCATTCTCGGGGTGGCTGCATTGTTCGTATTTCTGCAGCTCCCCCTGGTTCTTGGGCTGGGAGCGGGAGTGCTTATGCTGGTTGCCGTGGGTGCGGGAGCATGGGCCGTAGTGTTTTTTTTCAATC
Source organism: Desulfomicrobiaceae bacterium (assembly GCA_041685265.1). Lineage (GTDB taxonomy): Bacteria > Desulfobacterota > Desulfovibrionia > Desulfovibrionales > Desulfomicrobiaceae > JAWLGC01. The sequence continues at coordinate 8,338 of JAWLGC010000015.1, forward strand.
TCTGGCTCCCCCTTGTTCAGGCCTGGAGTGTGATCGTTCTGACTTTTCTGCAGGTGATCGTACTTCGAAATATCCGTCAGGACAGGGTGGTTCGCAAGATGCTCCTGGAGCGTTCGGGCAGACTCCACAAGGTGCTGGCGCCGTCGGAATCGGAAGACAGCAGCGTGTCGTGGGACGGGATCATGAACATGGTCGACCAGGCTCTGAATGTGAACCGGTCCATCTTTCTGGAGCGTATTCCCGGGCAGAACAGGGTTCGTGAAATCGCGGCCCTGCGTTGCTCCATCAACGATATCAAAGAGCGGAGACGGGATATCGGTCGGCCTCCCTATACCACGGCCCTCGAGGAGGGCGGTCCGGTTCGGCTGACGGACCGTCAGGTCCTTGTCTCCGGACCGGAGGCCGGAGTGCAGTATCTGGTCCCCCTGCAGCATGCCGGGCACACTCTGGGGTTCTGGGCCCTGGATATTAAGGATGATGCAATGCGTTCCCAGCCCGAACTTGTGGGGCTTATAAGAGATTTTGCCCGGGAGATCGGCGAACTGCTGGCCAGGCATCGCGAGGGAAAAGCAAAGAAGGATCAGGCCCTGCTGCACCGTCTTGCGGGCGGGGGGAAACGAGGCGGAGGCCTGGTTCGGATCAATCGTGACCTGCACATGCTGGAAAAGCGGCTGCTTCTGCTGGACGGGGTGTTTCAGAGCATGGGGACGGCCACCATCCTGTACGACATGTTTGGACGAGTGGTTCAGATCAATGAGGGCATGGTCGACCTGCTCAGGCAGGCGGACCTGGCTCCTTTTGCCATGAGTGGTCTGGATCTGGCTGCGAAGCTGAGCGGTCGGCCTCTGGAGGAGGTTCGGGCGCTGCTGGCCGATTCCATTGTATCCAAAGGGACGCACACGCTGACCGTTTCGCTTCCCGCCTTTGAAAAGAAGTCGCTGCTGCTTTCCTTTCGGGCTCTCGGGAGAGACAGGTCGGAAGAGCAGGAAGAAAATTCGCCGTTTTCCGTGCATGGAATCCTGTTCGAGGTAGTCAATGCCTCGGCCGTTCGGGATGCCGAAGAAATTCGGAAGCGGTTCGTGGAGGAAGCTGTTTTCTATCTGCAGCAGGGTGTTGAATCCCTTCAGGGCGCCTGCACTCTTGTTGAATCCGACGAGAGGAGCGCTTCCCGACTGCCCGAGGTTCAGGCCCGGAAGGAAAATCTTGATGCCCTGCTGGAGCGGTTTCAACGACTGGCGGGTACAGACATGCTCGATTCCGTTACGGGGCAGTCCCCTGCGGACCCTATGGCCATCCTGACCAGGGTCTGGGAGGGAGTTGCGGATGACGCCGGAGCAAGAAAGATCACTCTGGACAGTCCTGACCGGGAGGGGGAACTGGTCATGACCACTCCGGGGGGGCTGGAAGCCTGCCTGAGAAGCGTCTTCGCCTATCTTCTTGCCGACTCCGTTCAGGGAAGCCGCATCGTGGTTCAGCTCCGGGAATCGGATCAGGCCACGGTGCTCGATATTCTCGGGACCGGATTCGGCATGCCCGGGGAAGAGTTTGATCGGATGTTCAATGACCCGAATCTGCCCGTCTCTCCGGAACTGGCCAGAGTCAGAGAAGCCGCTGCCCAGGCGGCCCAATGGGAAACCGTTCTGACCGGGAGCAGCGAACTCGGCAGGGGGACAGCGTTTCGGCTGCGTATGCCGCGGTTCAAGCCCTTTGCCGCCAAAGGGGTGTCCGCGTGATGCTCCCTCTTTTTCCCGTGGGATCGCTGGCCGCCTCCGTGGACGCCGCGGTGTGGGTCGGAGTGTGCGTGGTCTGTTTTTTCAACCTCAGGCTGGGCTGGGTGTTGAGCGGACTGGTGGTGCCGGGGTATCTGGTGCCGCTTCTTCTGACGCGGCCGTGGTCCGCCGCAGCAGTGGTTGTTGAAGCGGTGGTCACCTATGTGGTGGTCTGGTTCTTTTCCGAAGGGTGCGCCAGAGCCGGGTTGTAGACCAACCTGTTCGGACGGGATCGGTTCTTCGGACTTCTGGTGACCTCGGTCCTGGTCCGGGCCGTGTTCGACACCCTGTTTTTTCCGGCCCTGGGAGAGTTTCTGAACCAGTGGCTGCAGATCTCCTTCGATTACCAGAACAATCTGCACAGTTTCGGCCTCATTGTGGTCGCCCTTATTGCCAACCAGTTCTGGAAACCGGGTCTTGTGCGCGGAGCCGTTCCCCTGGTCGTTACCGTTGGGCTGACTTTTCTCCTGGTCCGCTTCGGGCTCATGGAGTTTACCAACTTCAGTATCGGCAACCTGGCCTACATGTACGAAGACCTGGCCGTGTCCATGCTGGCCAGCCCCAAGGCGTACATCATCCTTCTGACCACGGCGTATGTGGCCTCGCGCATGAACCTGCTTTACGGGTGGGATTTCAGCGGCATCCTGATCCCGGCTCTTCTGGCCCTGCAGTGGCATGAACCCCTCAAGATCGTGGTCACGGTGGGTGAGTCCCTGATTATTCTTGTGATCGCCTCTCTGGTGCTCCGGCTGCCGCTCTTTCGCGGCATGACCATGGAGGGGGGGCGTAAACTGCTCCTGTTCTTCAATATCGGGTTCATCTGGAAGATTCTTCTGGGTCACCTTCTTCCGGAATTTTTTCTCGTCCACAAGATATCTGATTTCTACGGATTCGGGTATCTGTTGACCACTCTGCTGGCCATGAAGATGCACGACAAGGATATTGTGGCCCGCATGACCAGAGCCACCCTGCAGACCTCTCTGACCTCCCTGGTCTGGGCCTCGGTGTTTGGATTCCTGCTCACCTTTGTGCCCAACGTGCTTGTGCAGCAGGAAGTGAAGACCATGACCGTGGCCGGAAGCGCACTGCCGGTTCGGGAAATGGATTCGGCCGAGGCGCTGCAGGCTGAAAAACTGAAAATGTATTCCAGCGGACGAACCCCCTTTGTTCCTCCCACGGTCAGGGATCTGGAAGTTTTTTCCCTGGGGCTTAAAAATATTCAGTCGTACCTCCGGAAACGGGATGCTGCCAGTCTGGAGCAGGCCTCGGCCCTGTTTCGCTCTCTCGGATTTTCCACGGTCCGGTTGCAGGGGGGAGAGGTGCTCGTGAGCGAAGGGTCCCTGCGACGGGGGTGGGGCAGCTATCTGTTCAATCCTTCTGCAGAGTCCCGCCTTGCCGTGGAGATACCCGCGCCCCTGGATGAACAGGGAATCATGGAGGCCGGCGCCGGGGTGTTCCACTCTCTGTCCGCCACCGCCATGGCCGTTGCCGGGGCCTCCCGGTATGCCCTTCCCGGCGGAGGTGCCGATCCTTTAATGGCCGATACGAGTTTTATGGCCTCGTTTCAGCGGATCTTCGGGGGGGACGGCATTGTACAGGTACGCGGACTGACCGCCGGTCTGGTACGCAGATTGACGGGGGAACGGGTCGTGCCCGGTTTCCTGGAGGAGTCCGGGGTGGTCTCTTCGCTGTGGATTACAGGAGGGTTGTCGTCTGAACTGCCGTTGTCCGAGCTTGGCAGGGTCATTGGCGAGTTCGACATCAGGTGGAAAAAACCGCCGGTGGGCAACCTGCTTCGGGACAGAAGCGAGGGAGGCATGGCAGAGCTTTTCCTGGATAGAAACGGTGTTCGCAGTCTCCGTTTCAGGCCGGAGTTTGTCGGCCGGGGTGCCCCCCTGAAACAGGAAGGGCGCAGCATCGTGGGGTACCTGCAGGACTGGCTGTTGACCGGCAAAGGTCGTATCGCTCCTCGAGGGTCCGGAGAGTATCGCGTCCCGAGTACGGAGGAACTGCTCTACCTCGACCGGGAAGTGGTGACGCCCCTGTTGGAAGTGGCCGGCAGGGAGTACACGGACGGAGCCTGGACCCGGGCCGGGAAGGAAGAACTCGATCTGCTCTCCGCGGCTGCGGGTGTGGTCGGATACGGGGTGACCCGGTATCGCCACCGGGCCTCGGGGCGTAATTTTCTGATTCTGGCAGAGCTGGATGACACTGAGCCGCGGCGGTCCTGGGGGACCTATGTCTTTCGCCTTGGCCCGGCCGATCCTTTGGTGCTCCAGGTGCCGCGGCCGTTGTCCGAAGTGAATGTCTTTGAATACGGGGTTTCCCTGTTTGAGCGAACCTCGGCCCGGGCCCTGCTCATCGGAGGGGCCCACCCCCTGGCAGTGGACGATGGCAGCGCGGACCTGCTCAGCTTTGAGAACCGGGCCAATGTATTCAACCTGGTGGCCCAGGTGCTGCTTCGGGAAAGCCGCAAAGGGCCGGTCCGCATGCTCCAGTGCAGAGCTTATGGACTGCACCCGGGCAGGCCTGTTCCTGAGGGGGATGTGATCTTCTCCCTGCTGGAAGGAGTCGGGGCGGAGTCGGACATGGGGGCGGCCTATGCCCGGGTTATCGAGCTGCTGCACGGGGACGGGCTGCGGGTCGAGTTTGCGGACGGTTCCGTAGCCACTTCGGGGTATGCGGCCGGGGGGATTCCCCAGTCCCTGTCCGTCTCCCTGGCCGAAGACGGGGATTTTGCCGTGATGTGGCTTTCCCCGAAGGCCAGAATGGCCTACAGGCAGCAGGCTGAGAATGCAGCCCGGCAGAGCCTTTTTGCGGCCATGGGGATTCCCACGGAAGAAGGTGACCTCGCGGAGCTGTTGTTGCGGGCCCCTCTGGGCCGGACAGGCGAACTGCCTCGGGAGATCGTGGAGGGAATCGAACACTATATGCGGTCCCAGGATGCAGGCGCGCTGCAGTTTCTGGTTTCCAGGAAGGGCGGATTGGACTTTCTCAGGTTCGGGGACCTGGACTCTCACCACGCCTTTTTGATCCTTCAGGATGGGCAGGGGCGGACCGTTGCCGTGGCCAACCTTTTTCCGAGACGGGTTGACTCCGCCGTGGAGGTTACACTCCCGCTGCAGAATCGGGATGTGGTGTCCCGGTTCATCGACTCCCGTTTCGCATGGTTGAGGTTCGGAAAATGAGACGTTTCAGATGGCTCCTGATACCGGTTCTGCTGGGAGCGGCAGTGATGGCCGTGTTTTCGTACTCCCCCTGGCTGAAGGATCTGCTGCAGGAGATTCAGGCGGTGCGCACGGGGCCGGGAAAAATGGCCGAATCCCGCATCAGCCTGTGCTATGTGCTCTCCTTTCGGGAGTGGACCACGTTCACGGTTCCGGCAGCAGCCACGCATGTCAAAGTGGTTTCCAATGGTGACCGGATCGTTCCGGACGGGGAAGAAGAGATTGTGGCTGAAAGCGAGCCCCTTGCATACGGACTCGAGTGGGAGGTGCTGGGCCGGGACGCAGGCACCGTGCTGGATGAAGGAGTCTCCCACCATGCCTCCCGTCTGACCCTCTATGATCCTCCGGGGCGGGGTGGACCGGAACCGGCCGCATTCTATGCGGATACCGGGGCGGTTCCCCTGGATGGGCGGGTGGTACGCCTCGATCTTAACGGTCTGCGGGCTTCCGATCCCCCGGGGGCCATCCGGTTTCGGCTGGCCGGCAAGGCCGTGGACATAGAGGATGTCGTGATCCGGGTCTATTTTCGGGAGCCCAACCCTGAACAGGAACTGGATCGTCTCTGGCGGCGTCTTCCGGTCCGGACCCGGGAGGGACTGGCCAGGGCATCGGTCTACTCCAGGGATCTTCTGAGCCCGCAGGAGAAGCGTAACCTGGTCCGCTGGTCCTGGAAACCCGGAGGCCCCCGGGGGATTCCGGAGCAGGACTACCGCCTGCGTCGGATGTATGTGCGCAGGGACCTGGGCGCATTCGAGGTCATGGAGCCTCCGGAACCGACGGGGCTGCAGGCCGGGCCCGGGCTGCGGGCGACCATGGTCCTGCCTGAAGAGGGGCGCGATCTGCAGTTGCGGTTTACCGCTGATGATCCCGAAATTGACAACGCCACGGTGGAGGTGCGCTGGTACGGAACGAGTCTTAAGGAGCGCAGTTCTTTTTCGGTTCCTCTGCAGCGTGGTGGTGGGATGGAGCGCAGGTTGTTTAAGGGGGGGCTGCTGGAATTCAGAGCTCCCGTGCCGGTCCGGATCAGGGCGGTCGAAGTTGTGGACGGGGAGCCGGAAGAGCTGTTGCCCGATCGGCTGTATGTGCGCACGTTTATGACCGGCCCGAAACCGGTGAGGTATCGGTTGACCCCGCACAGGGAGCAGTCGCAACCGGTCCGGCTTGATTTTCGGATTCCCCTTGGGCCTGATGCGGACCCGGCCGGGGAGAAGCAGGTCCGGGTGGAGTTGCTCGACGGCGAGGGAAACATGGTCCGAACCCGGACGGTTTCCGTGCATGGCGTGCCTTCTCTGTATGACCGAGTTTCGGGAGGTGAACCTGAATGTGTTCCGTCAGACCCCGTGTCCGTATATCTTCAGGTCTCGTCTTCCGTAGCTGTCCTGCGGATTTCTTCGGACCGCCCTCTGCTGGTCAACGGGTTCAGTCGTCCGGCGGGCATGATGCGTCGTGTTCAGGTTCCGGAGGATTTTTACCGTTCTCCTGAACAGCGGGAGGTGCGGCTGCCGGTCTGGTTTCCTCTGTATCCTGAGGATGTCCGGAAGCTGTACGGCACCCCTGCCTCAAAACTGCTTACCGTGCAGTACCGCCCCCCTGAAGATGATCCGGATCTGCTCGCGGAACGGTATGCCTGGGAGTCTTTCCAGCCGCGGGGAACAGCCCGTGGCAGGAGGCTGGTGGTGGACAGCGAGGAGACCCGGACCGTGCGCGCCGACAGCCTTGGGGCCCGGTTTTACCCGCTTTCCGCCCGGGAGCGATCCCTGCGGCTGCAAAAGGGACGCACCGGTTCGAGAGTCAGCCCGACCCTGCTGTATGTGCGATCCGGGTCCGGGCCGCTGCGGATCAGGGTGGATGTGGACGGCAGGAAATTCTTTGAAAGAGAGGTTGCGGCCAGCACCGGCACCGTGCGTCTGCCCGTGCTGTCCGCGGGAACGCACCGGTTCCGGGCAGTGTCGTCCGGTCCCGCAGAACTGTACATCAATTCGGTTGCTTCCACCGCGCCGGGCAGGCTGCTCCGGTTCGGGTATGTTCTGGACCGTCCCCTGACCTTTGATGTGCTTAAGCGCACCCGCGGAGAGGAACTGGTCTCCCTGCAGTTCTATTCCGGTGGAAGAGAGCGTAGCGAGATCGAGGTCTCCCTTGCCGGGAACGGGCCCGCAGCCAACGAACTGCTTACGGATTACACGACCCGCAGGCGGGTCTTCGATGTCCGTCCCGGTCCCGGGAGTGTCCCGGTACTCGCAAGTGGCGGGGGGAGGCTTGGACAGGGGCGCCGGTTGTTTGTTCCCCTGGGTGCAGACCTGCCGCCCGGGCGGTACTCTTTGACCGTACGGCTGCGTACGGGGCCCTCCGGCGTGGTGGTTCCCTACCGGGTCGTGCCGGGAGCACGTTCCAAACGGTCCGTGTATACCGAGGAGCTGGGTGATGAGTCGTAGATTTCTGGTGATTCTGCTTCTGGGAGGGGTGATGGTCTGTCAAGTGGTTCCGGGGGTTGCCGGGGAGGGAAACATGGCCCGGGCACGGTCTCTCTACTTTGCATCGGCCACCAGAAATGTATTTGAGGCGGTTTCCGTCCATGAGACCGCCCGTATGGAGGAGCTTTTTTCCCTCCTCCTGGCCGGAGATTTCAGCCCTGAAGTGAGCCGGAAGTGGCGGGAACTCGGTTTCACTCTGGAACCTGCCGAGCTGCAGGGACAACGGGTGTGGACCCTGACCGATGCCGAGGGCAGAGGGAGGGGGTTTTACCTTTTTCGCGGCCCGACATCGACAGGGCCGCTGCTTATGGCGCCGCACCGATATGCCGACGCTGATACCGGCAGGATCGGCCTGGCCATGGCCCGGGAAGGGGATTTTTCGGTCACGGCCTGGAACACGACCCACAGGTACGAATCCGGTCCGGGCGACCCCCGGGGCCTTTCGGATTTTGCTCACCGGCCGAACAGCCCGTTCACGGCATTGACCAGGAGTTTTGCCCGCATGTTTCCGGACCGGGCCGTGATCCAGATCCACGGCTATGCCAACGGGCACCGCAAGGGGCGGGCCGGGAGGGGGTCCGATGTCATCCTCAGTGCAGGCGGGCTCCGTCCCGGCTGGCTGGGGTCACTGGGGCGGTGTTGTGACTCGGCAGGCATGGGGAGGGTGCTGACCTACCCCGACGAGGTCTCTGAACTGGGAGGGACCACAAATGTTTCCGGACGGATTCTGCGTGCCATGGGGCTCTCCTCCTTTGTTCATGTGGAGATGAACCGGGAGGTACGGACCAGGCTTCTGGATGAGGCTGAACTTCGAAAAGATTTTATAACCTGCTTATGCGGGGTGCGGCCATGAAAACGTGCCGATTGAGCATACTGATCGTCCTGCTCCTGGTGGTGGCCGGCCCGGCCCGGGCCGGACTGGACCAGCTGGAGACGGGCCTGCGTGCCGAGCGGTCCATGCCCCTGCGCTGGGACAATGTGGAAGGAGCACCTTTTTGGGCTCTGGGTGTTGTCCCCGTGTATGACAGGGACACGGGCATGCATGTGGTCCGTCTCGACCCGGGGCAGGAGACGGTTATCCGCAATCCCCGCGGCGGGTGGGTGCGGCTGATGGGAGACTTTGCAGCCGGATCTCCCGCTGTGTTTGCAGGGTCCGGTACCGGCCTTGAGGTGGAACTCGCTGCCGTCCCGGGCGATGATGCACGGTCGCTGTTTTATTTTCCGGACCGGGAAGAGCAGGAACTGGTCCGTATCGCGGCCGGGAAAACCGGACCGCCCCTTGTCTTCGGCGTGTTTCTGGAGCGGTTGGAAGAGCCGCCCGTGCCGGAGCTTTACCGGGAAGCGGTATGCTCGCCGGCAATGCATCATACCCTGTTCCTGGAGGGGCTGCCCGGGGCGAAGTCCTGGGCCCGGATCGAAGCGGGAGAACCCCTTGGTGTGGATGTAACCGGTCCGTGCCGTGTTCTGCTGGCGCACCGGGTGGAGCTGACCGGGCAGGAGGAAAGCAGGCTGGTGGAGTATGGGCTGGACTGGAGTCTGGACACAGGGGCCTCAGGAAAGCTCTCCTTCACCACCTCTCCCGAAACCCGGCATACTCGGGTGGATGGAAAAACCGTGTTTTGCGGCAGGGCGCGCAGCGGGTACGTGGACATCCCGGACGGTGAGCACCGGCTGATATTGGTTCCGGGGCGGGATATGCTGGTTCGTGTGCTGTGCCATGATCCCGAAGACTATCTTCTGCCCGACCTGAACAGGGCGCAGAGAACAGAGCCGGTTCGGACATGTGATCCCGTCGAGGTCGAAGAGCAGGCCAGGCAGCTGTTTCGGGATAATACGCACCGGGAAGGGGGGCTTCTTGGCTCGGCAATGCTGCGTCGTACGGCCCGGGCAAGGCGTGATGTGCCGGGTATTTTGTCCCGGGCCGGTGTGCAGGAGCAGGCCATGACCTATCTGCGCGACCTTTTTCCCGAGAAGGAAGGGCGGAGCAGAACGCTTCGTTTTCTTGTCCCGAGACTGCGTCCTTTTGAGGGCCGGGAGGACCTGACAGTTCCGCACGGTGCAGTGCAGACACTTCTGGGTACTGTTGGTTCTGCCCGGTTTCACGGCCTTCCGGGAACCGGCGACTGGGCCGGGTATGCTCTGCCCGAACGTCCCGCTCCGACCACCCTTCGTGTGGCCGTGGTGCTCGGGGAAGAACAGGAGCGGTTCAGGATCAGGCTGGGAGACGGTCCGGAGCAGACCTGTCTCGTGTTTGACGGTCCCGAACTGGGTCGGAATTCTCAGGGAGTGACCACGGCCGAGACCGGTATGGCGGTTCTGCGGCACGGCTTTGATGAAGAAGACGGAGGTGCCTCTGTCGGCGCGCTGCATGCAATGCTCGGGGGAACCCCTCTGGCCCGGGTCGGGGTGATCGATCTTGAGCTGCCTGTCGGTGTACGGGAGGTGTTTGTCGGACACGGATCACGGCCGGACATGCTGGTGGCTCTGCAGTACAGAGCCGGTCGAACCTTCCGACTTCAGGAAGACGAGTATCTGAATCTGGTAGGAACGGCGATGGAGGGCTCCTTCCAAAAATTCCTTTCCAGGCAGACCGGGGTGCCCGCAGATCTGGCGGCACACTGGCAGCCTCTGGCGGATTTTATCGCATCACGCAGTGAAACCTTTGGAGCCGGGGTGCCTGAAACCTGGGAGTCGGGCTGTCTGCGGCCCATGCCGGGTGATGGGGCGGGGGTGTCCGGTCCGCAGGACCTGATCCGCCGGGCCCGGGAAAAGGAGCGCAGCAACAATTTGCTGGCCGCTCTGGAGGAGTGGGCTGCCGTTTACAGGCTGGTTTCGGGTAACGACAGGGTCACGGCAGTGCGCGGGCTCGAAAGAGTTCTGCGCGGGCTGGATGAGCACTTTCTGGCGGACAGGCTGCTGCGGTATGAATTTCTGCGTGGGGACGGTGCATCGAGCCGGGCTGCCGGGGACCTGCTTCTGGCCGAAGCGAAAGAACGCGGAGATGTGGAGCAGAGGTTGACCATCCATTGCGCTCGGTACGTGCGTACATCTGTGCCGGAAGATCTGGCCGCTGTTTCGGAGCTTCTGATAAACCGGGGAAGTCATGGGCTGGGGCTCATGGCCGGATTGCTCGTCCCATTGAAGCAGCAGCCCCACGAGGCTCTGGTTCGGGCTGCATACAGAGAAAAGTGGATGCGGACCTTTGGGGAACAGGTCGAATTTCTGCAGCCGGAGAGACGCGCTTTCTGGTCCGGGGTTGCTGCTGCGGAGCAGGGGAAGGTTGCCGAAGCCGAGGAGTTGTTCTCCAGCGCCGGAGAGCCCGGACAGGAATATCTGATGCAGCTTGCCGTGGGCAAAAGGATCGTTTCGGAGCTGACTTCTGACGATCCCGCGAGGCTACACAAGGCGGTCCGGTTGTGGCAGGATCTGCAGCAGAACTCTTTAGGCCCGGTTTCCTGGGTCGGAGCATCCGATGCGGTGCAGGAGTCTTCGGGCGCGGTGCGGCTGCGCAGTCTGAGTCGGGACACCACTGCCGTTGTCCATGTCGCCTCTCCCGCGCAGCCGGCATCGTTGGTGATCTGGGGGCCGGTCCGGGTCCGGTTTACGGCCAGACCGATCCATGCGCCGGGAAGCGAAGGGCCTGTGGATGGATGGATGGCCATGCAGGGAGCGAGTGTGAACAGGCAGGTGGCGGTGACCGGAAATCGGCCCGCTTCGGGACTCGAGATTCTTGGCTCTGGCGACCGTCCCGGTAGGGCCGTGACCTGGGAGTGGACGGCACCGGCCGGGAGACACCGGGTTTCCGTGCATGGTATCGGGTTCGATGCCCTGATCGGTGTGGAACTGCTCAGGCCCGAGATCGTGTCACCCCTGCTTCCCTTTCTCTCCGACGATGCCGTGGGCACGGCTCTTGCCGGCATCTGGTCCGTAAACCCGGTACGTTACGAGGAGGAATGCGGGTGCGGGATTGCAGGGGAAAACCTGGAAGAGGTCCGCGTGGTGGAAGGTGAGATTCGAACCTCTTTTTCAGCAACCGCTCTGCAGCGGTTTGCGGATGCGCAGACAGTGTCCCGCAGGCAGTTGCACCGCCCGGTGGACTGGTCGGTCTGGGAGTCAGAAGCCGGAGCACAGCAGGAGGTTGTGGACGATCCGGTTCTCCAGGCCGAGGCCATGGTCAGGGCCGCAGAGTCCGATCCTGCGCTTGTGGTGCCTATGGAGACCGAACTCCGGGAACTGGCCGCATCCCGTCCGGATCTGCCCGAACTCGGGGGGCTGGCAGATCGCCTTGGACGATCCACGGTCTGGGAATTCGTGGAACCGGTTCGAAGCGGAGGGCTTCAGCCTGTGACCCTGTCCGGGTGGGACCCGGAATCTCCCGGGCTGCGGGTGCGCAGGGCACTCATGCCCTGTCTTTTTCCTGATGAGCATATCCTGTTTCGCCCCGGACGGCTGGTGGTGGACATGTTTAACACGGCCCGGACAACCCTGCGCCTGGATTTCGGTCTGGGCGACATTCCCTGGCTTCCGGAACACCCCCTGCGGTTCGGATATCGGGTCGGTGATGGTCCGGTGCATCAGACCGTTCTGACCAGAAGCGAGCCGGATCGTTCCGTTACATTGACGGTCCCTTCCGGGGAGCAGGCCGTGACCGTGATCATGGAAGACAATGTGCCCAACCTGTTTCTTCGCGTGGCTGTCCGGGACGTGGGAGCCGGGTGTACCTCCTTTTCCTGCTCGCCTCTGGACTGGTCGGTTATTGATGAGCGGGTCTACGATATGGCCCTGCCGGACATGCCCGTGCAGGTAAAGGTTCAGGGCCCTACCCGGGTCCGTGTGGACGAACTGCGCGGTGGTCTGGTGCGCTCGTCGTACAGAACCGTGGACAAGGGGTGGCAGACCATCTCGCTGGCTCCGGCTCAGGGAGAAGCTACCGGGCTGTTCCGGGTGCACCGGCTGGTGCCAAGGACCGATGAGCCTGCTCCGGCTTTGGCCCGGCCGCGCAAGGCGGTTACGGAGCTGGTCCGTGAACCGCGCGGGATCATCCCCGATCAGGCGCGGTCGACGTCGGTTCGGGTCGAGGACCGGTTTAAGCTCGGGGAGCAGGAGGACGGCTCCTGGGAGATGAAACTCTCGAGCAGGCAGCGGCGCAGCGTGGACGAGGACCGGGACTCCGATGCGGAGCGGTTCGCCCAGCTTGAGGCAGTACATCGGTACAGGGATGACGACCTGCCCGGCTACTGGCAGACAACCCTTCTGGGGCGGGTCCGCGAGCACGGCGGCCCGGTTCTCGGAGTGCGCGAGGACCTGCGTATCGATCCTCAATCCCTGCCGTTCTCCATCCGGCTGCAGGGAAGTCTGCTGGCCCAGAATCCCGACGCTGACACCTTCGGTGTTCCCGGGACGGGGCAGGGAGAGACTGAGTGGGCAGGACTTCTGCGCGGCACGCTTTCCCGGAATCGGGAGATCGCCTCCACATGGCGGCATGTGCCCCGGTGGACCGTGTTCGGGCGGCTCATGAGTATGGACGGCGACGAGGAGTATAAAGCCGATGATGTGGATCAGGATATCTTCTCCTCGTACAAACAGGAGCACAGGCATGGGCACTCCATCGGGGACACTCTGTATTACCGCCCGTGGCTGGATACGATTTTCTTCGGCGGGGCATCCGCAGGCAGCAACGAGGATTTCAACCTCTTCTCGCCGGACAATCTCCGGTTCCGGGCCGGATGGCGTCAACTCTGGGGGCCGGTGCAGACCGATCTGCAGCTGCGTCACACCCGGTACCTGGAGGATGACGACCGTGCCCGGGAGATTGACAGGACCTTCGTGGACCTGGATGTGCTCCTGACCCACTGGAATTACTGCCGGGATAGGTTTCAGCTGGGGCTTTCCGGGCGGCTGGATGCGGACCACGGGGAGTGGTCCGGAGGGCTGTTTCTGTCCTGGCTCATGAGCGAAGGGCGGGACCTGCGTGATTTTCGGCCCGGCGAGGTTGATTTCCGCACCCTGCGTGAGGAGCGGATTCCCGGGAATCGAAACAACCAGATCCTGGAGGAACCGTCCCGTGAGGAGTGCCCTGAATTGCGCATCCCGTTGACGACCCTCGCCGCAGGCTTGGCCCCTGCTCAGCCGCCGGGAGAGCCGGTTGTTTCCGGTGGCTTGGAATCTCTGTCCGGGAGCAGTGGTTTTCTGGTCCAGGCCGGAGCCTTTGCTGTTCAGGACAACGCCCGGAAGCAGGCGGCTCGTGTGCAGGACCTGGACGTGATGGTGACCGTGCTTCCTCCTGCGGGCAAACGTGGTCTGTATCGTGTTGTGGTCGGCCCCTTTGCCCTGCGTGAGAAGGCCGAAGTTGTGGCACAGAGGATCAGGTATGATCTCGGGGGCGATGTGCTGATACGGGAAAACAGAGGCCTTCTCTCCGGTAAAAATGGGGAGGTGGTTCCATGACCGGGCTGTCCGTACGGGAGTTGCTGGAGCTTGGGATGACCCGGGAAGAGGTGCGGCTGTACGGCGACCTGGTCCGGGATGTGACCGCCGACTTCACGGTCCGGTCCGATCCGGGACGAGATCGGCCCGGAGAAGACCTCTGTTTTTTTCTGGGCAATGCCCTGGTCCGTGAGCAGGAGGTGCTTGCCGGTCTCCGTTCTCTGGCCGATGAGTTCGGTCAGCGGGTGGCCCGATCCGAGGAAGGGGCGGCTGAGCAGGAGCAGATTCTGGAATTTGCCAGACGGCTGGGAGCGACTTCGTCCGGGCTGTCGGGAGATCGGCGGGCCTTCAAACGGTGGTTCGGGTTTGATGCGGTCATGGAGCGGTGCACCAGGAGGATGGACACCTGTCAGTACCGGCTCGCGTTTTATCTGGCCCGCATCGGGGAGATTGTCGCGTATCTGGTCAGGGACATGACCGATCCTGAAGGGCAGCGAAAGCTCTGGCAGCGCCTGGAACCTGAAGGCACGCTTCGGGAGTTCTTCGTCTTCCGGGGGGATGAACGGGTGCAGGTGGCCGCATTTCGGGCCCTGGCCCGGGCCATGACCGAGCTGCTTCCCGAGGTGCGCCGGGGTGCCGTTGGGGAGGGCACGCTCAAGTTCGTGTACCGTTCGGCTCTGGAGCGATCCCGCCCTTTTCTGGTGCAGACCGAGGCGCTCTCTCTGCTGGGGCATTTGTCGGTGCGGGACCTGGAGCGGGCCATTGCGCTGCGGCTGGATGATCCGGGGGACGGAGATGATTTTTTTATTCGGCGCCGGGCCGTGCTTCTGGTCGGGGAGTACGGAAACAGGATTCCGGAACCTGAGCGGTTTTTGCGACAGGGACTTGAAGACGCCAGTATCTATGTGCGGCGCACCGTATGTGCCGTGACTGCGGACCTGCTGTGTGGGTCCGTGCTGGAAAAAAAAGGGGGGGCCCGGCTGCTGGCTCGGGCCGCACTCAGAGACGAGGCCTTCCAGGTTCGGGCCGAGGGTGTGGTTGCGGCCGGTATCCTGATGGCAGACCCCGACCTGTTCAAGGTGGGACTGGCCCTGCTGGACCGGATTCTCGATCAGGAGGAGCATACGTTTGTGCTGCGTACCGCCCTGCGCACGGTGTCCCAAGTGGACGGGTTCGCCTTTACGGGGCGTGAGGAACTGTTTCGCTCCAGAGTGTTTCCCCGCCTTGAGCGGCTGCATGTCGAGGCTGCGGATCTGCGGGTCCGCCGCTATGCGGCCATGGCCCAGGAACGGGTTCGCATCGCAATGGACGGGGACCTTGTATCCCTCAGGGATCTGCTGGCTGCGCGGCTGCAGCATGTTCGGCCCGGAACATCCGTTCGCATTTCGGATCGAGAGTTCGGTGGCAGCATCGAGGCCGCGACTCTTGGCCGGGTCCTGTCGGTGCTGGCACAGGATGGTCACTCTCTGTCGGCAGGGCGGTCCATGTTTGGAGGGTGGCGGATTTCCCGGGGAGATGTCTTTGTCTTTCGGTTCTGGCGGCTCTGGCACGAGCTGCGTACCCCTTCTCCGGACAAACGGCAGGCCCACAGGCATACCGTGGGCAGGTTGTCCATGGATCGTATCGTGGCCCCGTCCTCCATCATGTCCGAGCTGACCCGGACCAAGGTGCCGGGGGAACCCCTGTATATGTCAGGCGAGGACGGGTGGCGGCCCTATCTGCCTCTGCCCGATGAGGTCCTTTCCGCACTCAAGGACAAGGGAGGGAGCCGGGAGACACGGATTTTTACCCCGGAGGGAGTGACCCGGCTTCGTCCATCCGGGTGGATCGGAGGCAGGATTCTCGGGGCTGTCCGGCTCAGTTTCGGATTTGAGCGGTATGCGGACCTGCGTAACTGGTCCGAGGACTCCGGGGCCCCGCCCGACGAATATGTCCGGGCCCTGGAGAGGCTCGGGACCCGGGTCGAACACGCGCCCCACGAGGAGTCGGATCCTTCCGTGCAGCGGTTCTTTGCATTGGGTATTCCCATGGGTACCGAACTGTGGGACCGGTTCACGACCTATTTTTTTTCCGTGTACCAGAACTCCCTGTACGAACTCGGTCTGTTTGCGGCCGGGCTGGGAGCCTGGTTTGCCGGGCGGACCATCTTTCTGTCCCGCCGGGTGTACGCTTCCAGAAAACGGATCCCCCTTGTTGTCGGGGGATGGGGGACCCGGGGCAAGTCCGGGGTGGAGCGGATCAAAACCGGTCTGTTCGAGTATCTCGGACACCCCCTGGTGGCCAAGACCACCGGGTGCGAGGCCATGTTCCTGACCGCCCACCCTTTTGGGCGGACCCGGGAGATGTTTCTGTTCCGGCCGTACGACAAGGCCACCATCTGGGAGCAGACCGATCTTATGAATCTGACCGTCCGGTTGGGGGGCAAGGTCTTTCTCTGGGAGTGCATGGCTCTGACTCCGGCCTTTGTGCGCATCCTGCAGCGCCACTGGGCCCGGGACGACATCTCCACCATCACCAACACCTATCCGGACCATGAGGACATTCAGGGGCCGGCCGGGTACGACATCCCCAATGTTATGACGGAGTTTATTCCGGCCCGGTCCACTCTGGTCTCCACCGAGGAGCAGATGCGGCCCATTCTGGAGCAGGGAGCCCGGAAGGTGAACACTTCCATGACTTCTGTTGACTGGCTGCGTATCGGCCTGCTGGCACCCGAGGTGCTGGCCCGGTTTCCCTACGAGGAGCACCCGGCCAACATTGCCCTGGTCACAGTCCTGGCCGAGCGTATGGGCGTGCCCGAGGAAGTGGTCCTCAAGGAGATGGCCGACCGGGTGGTGCCGGATATCGGGGTGCTCAAGGCGTTCCCGTGGGCCCGGGTGGGAAACCGGTTTATCGAGTTTGTCAACGGTATGTCCGCCAACGAGCGGTTTGCGGCCCTGGGTAACTGGGAGCGCATGGGGTTTGCCGATCAGGAAATGGACGGAAAGACCGTGCTGGTCACTCTGGTGAACAACCGGGCGGATCGGGTCTCCCGGTCGCGTATGTTCGCCTCCATCCTGGTCCGGGATCTGAGCGCGGACAGGCATGTGCTTATCGGTTCCAATCTCAAGGGACTGCAGGGGTATATGCGGGAGTCTCTGGATGAGTGGCTCGAGTCCGTCTCTCTGGACCCGGAACGAAATCAGGGCCGCTCCGCAGAGGAGACCTTGGTGCATTTCGGGCAAAGACTGCGGGTTCCCATAACCAAAGAGCAGGTTCGGGCCGGGCTTGAGCCCATGCTTATGACGGTGCTGGACCGAGAGGGGGTGGAGAATGTTCTGCAGGACTGGGAGGACCCGGATCGGTTGAAGGCGGGGCTGGAAAAGGAGGGTGGCCCCGAGAGTGCGATTTCTGAAATCATGTACCACCATGCGCGAAGCCTGAACGCGTTTGGAAAATATCGCGAGCTGGAAACCCGGGTACGGGAGTCCGGGGAAGCTGCCCTGCCCATGCTGCGCAAATGGATGAAAGAGTGGTTTCTGGGCGGAATCGTCACCGTGGACGACGTGCATGCCGACGGCGAGTGGATCATCCACGATATCCTGGCCGCTGTTCCGCCCGGCAGCCGGGTCCGGGTCATGGGCATGCAGAACATCAAAGGGCCGGGCCTCGACTTTGTGTACCGCTGGCAGGGATGGGAAACATGCCGCAACAGCCTGAACCTGCTTTTATCCGATGAGGAAACTCTCATGGACCAGGGGCTGGCGGAACTGATGACCTTCCAGGACCACGGCCAACTGACCCGCGAGGCCGTGCTCGAGACCGTTGCAAAGGTCCGCTCTCACCCTGCGGCCCAGACCGAAAAATTCCAGGCCGGCCTCAATCTTATCAAGTCTTCCATGAAGCAAGCCGTGGAAGAGGTGGATAAGGGGCTTGAATCAGGGGGAGGTGGAGACGACGGCCTGGTATCCAGGGTGATCACCATGGTCGAAGAGTTCCTGGATGCCGGAGACGGGGTGCGCCGTCGCAAGACCGCCAACAGAATCTACAAGGACATGGCCGCTGAACGGATCAGCACGGAGAGAGCCGCGCTGGAGCTCAAGAGATTGAACAAGCGGCAGAAGGGGGGATGGTTGAAGGAGGTTTTGCGGGTGAAGGTTTGAAAAGGGGTAAGGGGGAAAGGGTTAAGGGGTAAGGAAGAAGAGCCTGGAGGCTATGGGCTATGGGACCAATTGGTCCTATAGGTCTTATTGGTCCCATAGCGGGCGGCAGGGTGTTGGGAAATTTTTCGGCAGTGCTGCCCACCGGGCATGCGCTCCCTGTTTTAAAGTACATTTTTCCTGCAACTCCAGTGCGTTTGCTCCGTTCACCGTAGCCATTTCCATCACTTCATTCGTGGTAAAAACATCGCCTGCTTCAAGCAGAAACCGGATCTCATTTCGAAGATCCAGGTCGGTGTTGGATGTCAGGCCGTCGGTTCCCAGGCACAGGGGAACTCCGGCGGCTTTTAATTTATGCCAGGGTGCCCGGCCCACGCCGATGTATTCGTTGCTGCGGGGACACAGTGCCACGGTGCATTTGCGGTCGGCAAGATGGGCGATATCTTCGTCGCTTACGTGCACGCAGTGAATGCACAGGGTGTGCTCGTCCAGCAGGCCGAGGTGGTCGGCATACGCCACCGGGGTTCTGCCGGGAGCCTTGAAATTTTTAGGAAGCATGCCCGAGGTGCGCAACCGTTCGGCCAGTTCTCCCCGGCCTGTCTGCAGCAGCTCCACTTCTTCGGGGGATTCCGCCAGGTGCAGAGCAAAAGGGCGGTTATGGTCCCGGCACCATTTTTTGACCAGCTGCAGGGTCTTTGGATGGGTGGAGTACAGGGAGTGCCCGGCATAGGCGAGGTGATGTTCTGCGTACTCTTCTGGAAGGCTTTTGGCATAGCCGGGGGTCCACAATTCTTCCCCCCGAGGGGGCGCGAAACCGAACAGTTGAACCACGAGCAGGTGGTCCAGCTGTTTTTTTTGCAATGTCTCGGCCAGGGGGGCCGCCCCGAATCCGGCCATGTCGGCTACGAACACAGTGCCGGTGTTTTGGACTTCTTCAATGGTTCTGGAAATGGCTGTCGGGTCGGGCTGGGAAGCCCGCATGGCCTGGTGCAGGGAGTCGGCCCAGGCGGCAAAGCCCTGACCGGCCTGGGTGGTTTTAGCAAGGTGGGAGAGCTCGAGATGGGTGTGGCAGTTGATCAGGCCCGGGCAGACGGTGACGTCGCCGAGATCCCGAACGGGCCCGGTCCAGGATTTTTTCAGGATATGGTACGGGCCGATGTCCTGAATGCGGGGGCCGGAGTCAGTCTGGGCGATGACCATCATCCCGTCGGAGATGGTCCCGGCCGGTCCCATGGTCATGATGTTGGAGGCACGAAGGGCTTCAGGTAGCATGCTTACCGGCTTCTCACAAAAAATCCCGTCTCCAGTTCCGGGTGCTCACAGCGCAGCACCCCCCAGATTCCGGGGTGGAGTACATCCACTGCTTCGCCAGTCTCCTTTTCCAAGCCGTAGTCCGCCTTTTCCAGCACCGGACGGCGCAGGCCGGGCAGGAGCAGCTCAACCGGGCCGTGATCCCAGCGGTTTTTGGCCTGGACTCGCCAGGCTCCGGGGCCCAGCGGCTCCGCTATCAACCCCACCAGGCTTTTCTTTTCTTCAGGCTTTGGCGGAGTAAGAAAGGTCTTCCTCTTAGGCGCGAAAAAACCGGACCCGGCCGGGCGGGTCACGGTCTGACGCAGTTCCTCCAGATACAGCCCGGGGCGGAATCTGCCCTGCTCCAGGTCGTTCAGAGCGGTGCGGTACACGTCCACCACCTGGGCCAGGTAGGCCGAGGTCTTCATCCGTCCCTCGATCTTCAGGGAAGTGATCCCCACATTCTTGAACCAGGCCAGGTACGGGGCCAGACAGAGGTCTTCGGCGGCCATGATCTTGGTGAACTCCCCTCCCTGCTCCACCTCCCAGGTGATCTCTCCCGGACGGAGTTTCTCTTCCAGAGCCATGGACACGGGGCGGTATTCGAACCGGCACGGGTGGGAGCACTGCCCCAGGTTGCCGGACCGGTTGTTCAGAAACGCACTCAGCAGACAGTGCCCGGACACGGCCATGCACATGGCTCCGTGTACAAACACCTCGAGTTCCATGTCCGGGGCGGCTTTTCGTGCGGCCCGGATGTCCCGGCAGGAGAGTTCCCGGGCCAGATTGACCCTGGAGACACCCTGGTCCTGCCAGAACCTGATGGACATGGAGTTGGAGGTGTTGGCCTGGGTGCTCAGGTGAACGGGCAGATTCGGAGCGATCTCCCGGCTCAGGGCCAGCACCCCGGGATCGGCGATGATGATGCCGTCCACACCGGTTTCCGGTAGTCGGTGCAGGTAGTCCCGGACCTGGTCCAGGTGGTGTTCCCGGGCCAGGATGTTCATGGTGAAGTAGACTCTGGTCCCGGAAGCGTGGGCCAGACGGACCGCAGCGGCCAGGTCATCAAGGGAGATGCCCTGGGTGGATGCCCGCAGGTTCAGGGCCTGGCCGCCGAGGTACACGGCATCGGCGCCGTATCTGACGGCGGTGTGTAGTTTTTCCAGATTGCCGGCCGGAGCCAGGAGTTCGGGAGTGGGGCGTTTGTTGTTCATTCGGTGGTGTTTTTTGATTCGAGGATGTTTGTCGGCATGGTTCAGGATTTGGCTTGGGGCGGTCGTAGTCAGGTGTCATTGTTTCAAACGGCACCGAATGACAGGGAGCGAAGAAATTGTTCCTTACGGAGTGGGCAGCCCCAGAGCCGCGCGGCGTTCCTTTATGATTCGAACAAGCTCATAGGAGGGGCGCAGGCCGCCCTTGCCCGTGCCCAGCGCAATGTTCGGTTTCACTTCCTTCCCATGGAAATCCGATCCCGCACTGACCAGCAGGTCATGCCTGCGGCACAGGTTCAGGTATTCGGAGGTCTGTTTCTGGGAATGTACGGAATAGATCGCTTCCATGCCGTCCAGGCCGAGCTCTTTAAGCCGTGCGATTTCCAGGTCCAGCCTGGTTCCGGTCAGGTTCAGGGTGAAGGGGTGGGCCAGGATGGTGGTGGCCTGTTCTTCTTTGAGCAGGGAGATGGCCTGTTCCGGGGTCAGTTTTTCCTTGGGAACGTAGGCCGATCCCTTGGCCCCCAGGAACTGCTGAAATGCCTGCTCCAGATTGCTGACAATGTTTTTGCGGACCATGAGCCGGGCGATATGCGGACGTCCCACCGCAGAGGGGCCGGCCAGGTCGAGGACTTCCTGGTAGGTGACGTTTATGCCGCCCCTCCGGAGTTTTTCCACGATCAGTCTGTTGCGTTCGTGCCGTTTGGCCCGCAACCCTTCCAGGACCGTTTCCAGCCGCCCGGGATGTTCCGGCAGCCACAGGCCCAGGATGTGCATGCTCCCTTTGGCAGAGGACACACTCAATTCGCACCCGGGGATGACTTCGATGCCGGTTTCCCGGCCGGTGGCCAGGGCTTCGGGCAGTCCGTCCGTGGTGTCGTGATCGGTCAGGGCGATGGCCTTGAGGCCGATTCCGTGAGCCTTGAGTACCAGTTCCCTGGGGGAGAGGGACCCGTCCGAGGCGGAGGAGTGGGTGTGCAGATCGATTTCAGGCATGGCTGTCTCCGTGCAGTCCCGCAGCAGGGCGGGCGCAAAGGTATTCCCGAAAAGAGGTAGCCCCTTTCAGGGAGGAAGAAAAGGGGCCAGGGAAGGTTGCGGGGAAGGGGGGTGTTTTTCGGACAACAGAAAACACGGCTGAAGAAAATCTCTTCAGCCGTGCCGGGAATCTTCGACAGGAAAGGGGCTGTCTATTTGAACCGGTAGGTGATTCTGCCCCGGGTCAGGTCGTAGGGAGAGAGCTCCAGTTTGACCCGATCACCGGGGAGGATGCGGATATAGAACTTGCGCATCTTGCCGGAGATGTGACCCAGGATTTTGTGGCCGTTTTCCAGGCGGACCTGAAACATGGCGTTGGGCAGAGCCTCTTCGACGACACCTTCTACTTCAATTGCTTCTTCTTTAGCCATAAATGGATGATTCCTTGATAATTTGCTGAAAAATTGAAAAGGGAGTCAGAATGAATATCCCTTTTCCGTGAGTCAAACGGCGTTTTTGCTACGTCTATTTGATGGGACATGTCAAGGAGTGATTCCGTCATGGGCCAAAGGCAATGCCCCATCGCCAGACCACGGACTGAAGGGCGCACCCGTTAATTCCGTTGCAGGCGGAAATTGACCATTTCACTTTTTTTTCCCAGATGCACTTTCGACTGTGACGGCTCGCTTTCGGCCACCACCTTCCCCCTGCGGATTACCGCAAGTCTCGGCGGTCTGAGACGGATGGCCTCCATGATATTTCCGGCCTGGAGCAGGACCAGGTCCGCGTTGCAGCCCGGTGCGATACCGTAGTGTTCAAGTCCCAGGGTCCTGGCCCCGTTTTCGGTCACCGCCGTGAACAACTGTTCCTGGTCGTCCACTCCCATCATGTGCAGGCAGTGGGCGGCCATGTGGACCGTATCGAGCATGTCGTGACTGCCCATGGGGTACCACGGGTCCATGACGCAGTCGTGCCCAAGAGCAACGTTGATTCCGGCGTTCATGAGTTCCGGAACCCGGGTCAGACCACGTCGTTTGGGATAGGTGTCGTGGCGTCCCTGCAGGGAGATGTTGATCAGGGGGTTGCACACGGCATGCAGCTCTGCTTCGGCCATAAGGGGCAGGAGCTTGCTTACGTAATAGTTGTCCATGGAGTGCATGGAGGTCAGGTGAGACCCGGTCACCCGGCCATGAAGTCCGAGACGCACGGTCTCGGCAGCCAGGGTTTCCACGTGTCGGGACAGGGGATCGTCGCTCTCGTCACAGTGCATGTCCACCCGAAGGCCGCGCTCGGCCGCGACCTCGCACAGCCACCGTACCGACTCCCGGCCCTGGTCCATGGTCCGCTCGAAGTGAGGAATGCCCCCGACCACGTCCACGCCCTTGTCCAGGGCCTTGAGAAGCAGCTTTTTTGCTCCCGGCGTGCGTAATATGCCGTCCTGGGGAAAGGTCACGATCTGGATATCCACGATGTCCCGCATCTCTTTCCGGACCTCGAGCAGTACATCTACGGCCATGAGAGAGGGATCGCACACGTCCACATGGGTCCGGATGGCCAGGGTGCCTCGGGCCACGGACCAGGTCAGAAGCTCCATGGCCCGGGCCTTGATTGCCTCGGCGGTCAGGTCCTGCTTCAGTTCCCCCCAGAGTTGAATTCCCTCCAGCAGGGTGCCGCTGCGGTTCAGCCGGGGCAGGCCCAGAGAAAGGCAGGCGTCCATATGGAAATGGGAATCCACAAAGGGCGGGCAGACCAGCTGGTTGCCTGCGTCGAGTTCTTTGGCGGCGATGGCATCGATTTTTGGGGCGATGCTTTCGATGCGCCCGTCGAGGCAGCCGATATCCATGGGGGCGGCGTTGCCCGGAATTGTTGCGTTACGGATGATCAGGTCCAGCATGGGGTGGTTCTCCTGTTCAAAATTACGGCCCGAAGAGGCAAGGCATGCCTTGTCTCTTCGGTAAGGTACGCGCAGTAAATTTTCAACCAGGGGGCAGCTGAAAGACTGTGGTAGGTCGCGTATCGGTTGGACGGGGCGGGATTGGACAGTGATTTCTATGAAAAATGTCAAAGGTCGAGAGGTATTTTACGTTGCGATGACGTTTTTGTCAGGGAGAGAGGGGGCGGTCAACCGTTTTCAGGCTTGAACTCGGAAGGTGTTGGTCGTATATGATCCGGTTCTGAAAATATGCTGTAACGGGAGAACAGGTGGAACAGATTATGGACTCGCAATCGACTTCGGGCTCCGGACATTCCGGGGCCGCCCTGGCGCGGGCTGCGGGGCAGGCTATGCCCATTGTGCTGGGGTACATTCCCGTGGGCTTTGCCTACGGTGTGCTGGCTCTCAAGAACGGCCTTGATCCCGTGAACACGGTGCTTATGTCCCTGCTGGTTTTTGCCGGCTCGGCCCAGCTTATTGCGGTGGGCATGTTCGGGGCGGGGATCGCGCCTTTGGCCATTGTGGCCACCACCTTTGTGGTCAATCTCCGCCATATGCTTATGTCCGCGGCCATGTCGCCGTACCTGAAATCGTGGCGCAAACGTGAACTGGCCGCTTTTTCCTACCAGCTTACCGATGAGACCTTTGCCCTGCACGCCACCCGGTTTGCCCGAGGAGATACGCACAAGGGGGAGACCTTCTGGATCAACTCCATTGCCCAGGCGTCCTGGGTGTCCGGATCATTGCTCGGGGTGGTGGCCAGCACCCTGATCACCGATGTGAGGCCCATCGGGCTTGATTACGCCCTGCCGGCCATGTTTATCGCCTTGCTGGTGGGGCAGATCAAGGATCGGGCCCACCTTGTGGTGGCTGTTATCGCGGCGGTCACGGCCGTTGTCCTGAAACTCATGGGCGTGACCCAGGCCTGCACCATCCTGGCCACGGTTATCGCCGCAACCCTTGGACTTGGAGTGGACGCATGGATCAGAAAACAGTCCTGATGACCATCATCGGCATGTTGGCCGTGACCTATGTTCCCCGGGCCGTGCCTCTGCTGGCTCTGGCGTCGCGGTCCCTTTCTCCGGTCCTGGTGAAGTGGCTCGGTTTTATTCCGGCCGCGGTACTGGCCGCACTGCTGGCTCCGTCCCTGGTCCTGGGAGAGCAGGGGCTTTTCATCTCTATGAACAATGAATTTCTCCTTGCCTCGGTTCCGACGTTTCTGGTGGCCGTGCGGACCAGGAGTTTCGTGGGGTCCATCGTCACCGGCATGGGAGTGGTTGCCCTGTGTCGCTTGCTGTGATCTGGTCGGCCGGAACAATCAACGCGCAAATTCTGCAAGGAGCGATATCATGATTTCCACCATCTCGGTTTTGGCCAAAAACGAGCCCGGCGTGCTGGCCGACCTGGCCCAGGAGTTCAAGCGGTTCAACGCCAATATCATGAGCATTTCCAGCGGTCTGATCCATAAACCAGGTATATCCCGGATAATCATCTGCGTGGAGACCGAGGAGCAGGGTGCTCTTGAGGGCATCAAGACGGCCGTTGAGGGGATGGAATTTGTGGTCGGCATCGAGGACATGTCCGAAGAGGATCTCGTGGTCCGGGAACTGGTCCTTATTCGGGTGCACATCGACCGGGAGAGCACCCCGCAGATCATGCAGATTCTGGAGATTTTCCGGGCCGGGATCGTGGGGATGGGCAAGGACAGTCTGGTGATCGAGATGTCCGGGGATTCGGGACGGGTGGACGGGCTGATTCGGATGCTGGAGCCGTTCGGGATCGTCAAAATGAGCCGGACAGGGAAGATCGCCATCAAACGGGGGGACATCTGATCATGAAACGGCTCGAAGAGATGATATCTGCCGTACGCAGGTTTCCGTGCGGGTCGCGGATGGGAGTCGTCGGGGCAGCATCCGGCTCCGCCCTGGCCGCTGTTGCAGGGGCCGCCGCAGAAGGCCTCGCAGTGCCTGTTCTGCTGGGGGACCCGGATGCGATCCAAAAGGCGGCAAAAAGCGCAGGGGTGAATATTGACTCTTTTGAGATCGTTCCCTGCTCTGATCTGCTCGAGGCGGCCCGAAAGGCCATCGCCATGTACAAAAGCGGAGACCTGCATGTGGTCATGAAAGGGCAGATCGGCACCCGGGATCTGCTTAAGGCGGTTCTGGACAAGAAGCACGGGGTCCCCCCCAAAGGGCTGCTCAGTTTCGTGGGCGTGTGCGATGCCCCTGGACGGGACCGGCTGCTGCTGGTCACGGACCCGGCCATCAACATCAAGCCGGATCTGGTCCGGAAGCTGGATATCATCCGCAACGGGATCTTCGTGGCCAGGCGGCTTGGGATCGAGCAGCCCAAAGTGGCGTTGCTCGCACCTGTGGAAAAGCTGAACCTGGCCATGAATTCCACGGTGGATGCGGAACTGATCACCCGCATGGCGGAGCAGGGGGAATTCAGCGATGCCCTGGTCTACGGGCCGCTGGCTCTGGATCTGGCTGTGTCTCCCGAGGCGGCCGAGATCAAAGGGGTCACGCATCCGGTGGCCGGAAATGCCGATATCCTGTGCGTCCCGGACATCGCCAGCGGCAACATTCTCTACAAATGCCTGACATCCCTGCAGCAGCTCCCCATGGCCGCAACTCTGGTGGGCAGTGCGGTCCCGGTGGTGCTTACCAGCCGCAGCGACAGCGACCGGAGCAAGTTCCTGTCCATCGCCCTGTCATGTTATCTCTCCCGGAAACAGCAGCAGGAGCTGGGGACGTTTTTGTAGGCTGCGACATGTTGGAGAGGTGAAAAATGTAGCGGCGCCACTGCGTGCGCCCGGATCTGATGTTGCGCACACCCTCGTGATCCTTCAGCTGTCGCCGGGCTGCCAGCACAAAGGTCCCCCCTTCGAGGGGGGCAAGGGGGGACTTCCTTGCTGATATTTCAGAATCAGCTGAATGATTTCCATCGGTGCGTAACTTCAGTTATAATCTGAAATTACGCACTACTCATTTTCCCTAAAAGCAATGGGAGTCGCGAGATCTGTACGCCCCATACCCCTCTTCCTTCGCGCTCTTCGCGTCCTTCGCGGTGAAAGAATCTTACCGCGAAGGACGCGAAGAAACGCGAAGTGGGAGTTTGGGCCACAGTGCGTAACTTCAGTTATAATTTTTCTAAGGACCTCGTTTTGCAATGTTGGAACAGGATATGCTTTTCTTCCCATGAAAATCATCCCGTCCCCCAAAGCAATGCGAGGTCCGCCATGCAAACCGTTCATACCGCCTATGGTCCCATCGAAGCTCACCGGGTGGAATACTACCCCGGTGGCAGCCTTAAGTCCCTGGTCCCGGCCGCCCGTTCCGTTCTGACCACCCCTTTCGGGCAGTTCATTCCCCAGTTCGAAAGCGGCGAGGAGCGGCGTCGGACAATCCCCGAAGTCTCCTTTCATCCCAACGGGACGATTCGTTCCCTGCCTTTGCAGGAGCATTTCCAGGTAAGCACCCCCCTCGGCTTGCTTTCGGCGGAGCTCATCACCTTTCACGATACCGGAGCCGTGAAGCGGGTTTTTCCCCTGAACGGGCGGCTGTCCGGCTTCTGGAGCCAGGAGGATGAAGCGGGCCTGGCAAAGGAGCAGGTCATCGAGACCCCGTTCGGCTTGATCTGTTCCAGATTCATTTCCATCTGCTTTAATGAAGACTCGACTCTGCGCAGCCTGACCCTGTGGCCCGGCGAGGTGGTGGAGGTGCCCACCCCCATAGGTGTCCTTCCGGCCAGGGTCGGGATCTCCTTTTATCCCGATGGAAAGGTGGCCTCTCTGGAACCCGCCCGACCGCTTCGAATTTCCACCCGCATGGGGATGCTGCACGCCTTTGATCCCGATGCCCACGGGGTGCATGGAGACTGCAACTCCCTGCAGTTCGACAGCGACGGGCGCGTCATCGCCCTGAGCACGGTCATGGATCAGGTGGGCATCACCGGCCCCGATGGTTTAAACAGGGTGGTCCGGCCGGCTGTCCGGGAGAGTTACTGCTCCGAGGACGTGTTTGAGCCGGTGCCCATGCAGGTGGTGTTTGAAGAGGAGAGGGTCGTGTTCCAGCCCGGGAGCAAAGAGCGAAGCTGTTTTCCTTTGAGTCGAACCAGGTTTTGTCTCTCTTCCATGGCGTCGGAATTTCCCCGCCTGAAGATGCCGGTCTCGAATTTTTCTTTGGGACAGGGGTGTGGTTTGGGGTAACTTCCGTTATTCTTATACCGCAAACTTCCCAGTTTTTTGATGAGCAGGGCCGGAAAAAGGACGTAATAGGTGAGCTGTTCGACCTGGGGCAGAACTGTTTGCTTGGAAATTCGAAACGGCGGAGCAGAAAACCGGTCAGGATGAGCATGGAGACCGGCACGATAGTTACGAGGAGGTCCATGAGAAGTTCCCGGTTGCCGATGGATGGAAGAAGCCGTAATGTGCTCCGGTTTACTGTCCCGGTTAATCGTGCAAGGGACTGGTTTTGGCATTATCTCATGCTGTTAAGGAGCCTTACATGACCCCCGTCTGGACCGCCTTCGCCCTGACCCTGTTTGCCGGTATGGCCACCGGTATCGGAAGCGTAATCGCCTTCACGGCCAAACGGACCAACTACCGCTTTTTGTCCGTAGCCACCGGTTTTTCCGCCGGGGTGATGCTTTATGTCTCCTTTGTGGAGATTTTTTTCAAGGGAGCCGAGGCCCTGACGCAGGTGTACGGCGACTACTGGGGAAACTGGGTCAATGTGGCCTCGTTCTTTGGGGGTATCGCCCTGATCGGTATTATTGACACCCTGGTGCCCGATGCCGAGAACCCCCATGAGATCCACGCCGAGGAGGAGATTGCCCCGTTGCATGATCCGAATGCGCCGCTTCCGGATTTTGCGTGCGGACCTGCGGTGAGTGAAACTCCGTCTCCGGGATTTCACGACCATGCCATGCATGACCGCAAGCTGCTGCGCATGGGGCTGTTCACGGCTCTGGCCATCGGTATCCACAATTTCCCCGAAGGATTGGCCACCTTCCTGGCCGCCCTTGAGGACCCGGGGCTGGGCGTGGCCATCGCCATCGCTATTGCTCTGCACAATATTCCCGAGGGTATCAGCGTATCCGTGCCCATCTTTTATGCCACGGGCGACCGTAAAAAGGCGTTCATGTATTCCCTGCTCAGCGGACTGGCCGAACCGGTTGGGGCCGGTATTGCCTATCTCGGTCTGCGGGTGTTTCTGGGCGAGGGCGGGGTGATTCCGCCCCAGATTATGGGCTGCCTGTTCTCCGGAGTGGCCGGAATCATGGTCTTTATCAGTCTGGACGAGCTGCTTCCCACCAGCCGTGCATACGGCAAGGGCCACGACAGCCTGCTGGGACTGCTGGCCGGCATGGCGGTCATGGCGTTGAGCCTGCTGCTTATGCAGTAACCCAATGTCGCGTAGCCTCCAGCCATCCGGAACAACCACCGGATCAGGGTCATACCGTAGGGGCGCCACGAAGAGAAAAGGGGACAGGAGAATAATGCTGGTAACAAACGTATTCCTGTGCTACGGGGAAGCATCCCTTCCTTACAAGTTTGGAGGTGTTCAGCATGGCCCGTCTTCCCCGCTTGCTTGTTTCCGACCGTCCTACGGTGTATCATGTGATGTCCCGTACCGCGCTTCCTGGC
>JAWLGC010000098.1:0-9623 GCA_041685265.1 Desulfomicrobiaceae bacterium
GGTCTTGAGCACGTACTCGGCAACCAGGCCCATCTCGAAGACCCGACCGTGTTTCTCCACGGAAGAAAGAAACGAGTCTGCGAAGACCTTGACGTTGCGTTCGGTGGCATATCCCGCTTCCCGGGACATATGCCGCAAAACGTCCATGATCCTGGCTACATCGATCTGATTGGGGCATCTGCTGGTACAGGACTGGCAGGAACCGCACAGCCAGAGGGACCGACACCCCAAAATCTGGTCACGCCGTCCGAGCTGAACCAGGCGCATAATCCGACTGACCGGTATGTCATAGGCAAAGTTGTAGGGGCAGCCGGCGGTGCAATTTCCGCACTGATAGCATAACGAAACGTCCTGCCCGCTTCGGCGGGCCACCTCAGCCTTGAAAGCAGAATCCGCTTCCATTTTGAGTGTCGTCATGAAAAACCTTCCATTGGTTGGTCATGTTTCGGGTTAACGCAAAAAAAGCTTTGAAACCCAGAAGGCTTGGCCTAGCCATTTTCAGGAACAGTGGCAAGCTTTCGCTCCCGGACTTCTAGCAAAAACAGGACCGATTTGTGATTATTTTATCAAAACATGCCAATCTATCCTTATTTTCTTTTAAATCCAATACAATAGCAACCCAAAAAAATCACCTTTCACACAACGCAGCCTTCTCTACCAGCAGACTGCAACAAAACAGATGGGGGTATACTGAATCAATTTGACCCGCCGCCATCGACAGCCGGGTCAAAATACGCTCAGCGGGCACACCCCTCGGCAATGAGTACGTCCGGGACTCGAAAGTGATCCAAATCAAGCGGAAACAAAAATGTTGCATTTTTTCAACACCTGATGCAAAAATGAACCTCATTCACCGAATATCATCTATAATAGTGATGCAAATAATATATTAATATATCTGAAAATCATCACCAGGACAACACTTGAATTAAAGCTGTTTGTACGAACAACCAAATTTTCAACATTATGTGTTTCAACAACAGATACATTCCGTTCTCTCAAAAAAACATCTTCTTTTCAGGACGTACTATGACGATCTACAAAAAATTACACGCCCGGGGACCCCATTCACCAGCCCTCCTGTTCCACGTACTCATCCGGATCCTGCTGCTCCTCGCAGCAGGGGGGGCAACGGCAGCGGCTGCCCCTATTCCGATTGCGGTCAGCATTCTTCCACAAAAGCATTTTGTCGAAAAAATCGCAGGGGAGCGGGTCAATGTCATGGTCATGGTTCGTCCCGGTGCGAGCCCTGCCCTCTACGAACCCCGCCCGGGGCAGATGATAAAACTTCAATCCACTGCCATGTATCTCGCCATCGGAGTCCCCTTTGAAAAGACCTGGCTGCCCAGAATTGTCGACCTGAACCCGGAGCTCCCCATCCTTCATACGGAAAAAGGAATCCATAAAATGTTCATGGAGAAACATGAGCACAGAGAGGATCCCGAGCAAAAAAAAGATTTCAAACAACACATGGATGGCGAAAAACACAAAATTCTGGATCCGCACATCTGGCTCGACCCGAAACTGGTCCAGATCCAGGCCCGCAACATCCTGAACGGGCTTAAACGCGTTGATCCGGATCACACTCTGGAATATGAACGTAATTTCGCGTCCTTCATCGCCGAAATCACCCGTATCAGGCAGGAGATCAGGGACATCCTTGCCCCGATCCCCGCTTCCAGGCGGACATTTATGGTCTTCCACCCCTCATGGGGATATTTTGCCAGGGCCTACGGTCTGCGGCAGCTCCCCATCGAGTCCGAAGGAAAGGAACCAGGCCCCGCAGAGCTGGCTCGGATCATCGACCAGGGAAAGAGTCAGAATATCCGGACCGTTTTCGTGCAGAAACAGTTCTCATCCAAAAGCGCTGAGCTTATCGCCCGCGGCTTGCAGGCCAGGGTGGTTCCCCTTGACCCGCTCGCGGAAAACTGGGGTGAAAACCTGCTCCACGCGGCCCGGGCCATCGCCTCGACCCTGAATGGAAAATAAGTCTTTCGGAGAAACAACGTGCGGGCATTCCCTCCTGAAATAATCGATAGCACCTCCTCAGTACACAGCCTCAATCCCTATACCGATACGGTCGAAACGGCATTGAGCTCGATCAATGCTTTCGCTTTTCGTGTTGAGGAAACCAAAAATTGACCGCAGACGATATCCCTTCCTGCAAATAAAAATGGGACGTACCGCGGCACGTCCCATTTTTTCAATCCTGTCAACCCGAGTCCAATCCTGTCTGGTGCCTTTTGCCCCTCCCGACTCTACTTCCTGACTGCCGCAATCACGGACACTTCGCAGAACAGCCCCGGTCTTGCCAGACGGGCTTCCACGCATGCCCTGGCCGGCGGTGCAACGGTCGAGACCCAACTATCGTAGACCTCGTTGAATGCCTGAAAATACCCCATATCGGACAGATAGACCGTGACCGACAGAATGTGGTCATGATCGCTTCCGGCCTCTTTGAGCAGGGTGTCGACCTTGTCGAGCATGATCTCAGACTGCTCCTTGATATCCTTTCCCTCGGCGCCCACCTGACCGCAAAGATATATGGTATCGTTATGGATAACGATCCGACTCATTCTGGGCGTGATCTGCTTGCGTACGATTTCACTCACGATAGTTTCTCCTGTGTCTACTTGGCATCTTTGAACAACTTTGCAGGCCCCGAGGTGGCGATCTCCAGATCCATAGCTGCGAGCTCTTTGAGGGGAATTCCCTTGAGTGGTGGCCGAATACTGAAAACGCCGACGTTCTCAACCTTTTCGGACGTGGTCAGAGCCACCAGTTCGGCCAGGGCAGGGCCGCACATCCGCCCCTGACACGGCCCCATGCCGCACCTGGTCACGATCTTGATCTCGTTGGGATCGAGGCATCCGTCGGCGATCACATCCAGCACCTGTTTGACGGTCACGTTTTCGCACCTGCATAAAATCGTGTCATCATGAAAGGAGAACATTTCCGGGCGCGGTGCATACATGGCGTCCACGAACGGTCTCGGGAAAAGATCGCTGCGCAGATGCCTGCGGACTTCGGCAGCCCGCTGATCCCGCTCGTCGGCCTGAATGGCTCCAAGGCAGGTTCCGATTTCAAGAGCGGTCAATTCCCCCTTGAGCCCGGCCGCAACCGCTCCGTGGACATACGCTCCGTCGCCTGCGGCAAACACCTTTTCGAAATTGGTCCGGCCCCATTCATCACAGGCGGGATGCCAGTACCGTTGCACGGAATTCCACTCGTGCCTGCACCCCATCTGTCTGAATATATGCGTTCCGGGGATGACCCCGAAATGCAGCAGCAACAGATCCGCATCGAATTCAAGCTGCTCTTCCCCTGCGACACACCGCACGGATT
This sequence comes from Desulfomicrobiaceae bacterium, assembly GCA_041685265.1. GTDB lineage: Bacteria > Desulfobacterota > Desulfovibrionia > Desulfovibrionales > Desulfomicrobiaceae > JAWLGC01. Next base: position 3,346 of record JAWLGC010000098.1, read on the forward strand.
CAAGTTCATCAGTCCCCAGAGCCTCAAGATTCGTGATGCCCTTGTAGTGTGGCACCCCGGAATTCCGGATGACCTTGAGCATCTTGACACCCTTGTATAAAAAGTCCGGACGAAGGGCGGCGGGAAATGCCGGAGGCACGACCTTTGGCGAGGGGATTTTGGGCGTGGTCTCAAGAATAGCGGCAATATCCACACCCTTTTCAATCAGCTGACACGCCTCAAGGAGCAAAAGGGGGCCGCTCCCGGCCAGCACGACCCTCCCCGTCGGAGTAAGCCCGGCCTCCTTGTACAGGTTATTGGCACCACCTGCACCCATAACCCCGGGCAGGGTCCAGCCTGGAATGGGAACGGGGCGCTCCATGGCCCCGGTAGCCGCAACAATATAGTTCCCCGTGACCATCTGCGAGATCCCGTCCCGGGAATAGTAGACCCGCCCTTCGGGTTCCACCTGCCACACCGATGCGCCCTGCTCACGGGTCAGGTCCCTTGCCCGAAACCGAGCGGCAAGGGGCTGTCCCTTGGCGTAGTCTTCCCCGAGAATCTCCATGCGCTGTACCGGGCAGGATTCGATATTTCGGTAGATCTGCCCGCCGGGAACGTCCTGCTCGTCGAGGACCAGGACGTCGAGCCCCATTTCTCCAAGAGAGGCGGAACAGGCCATACCTGCCGGTCCGGCGCCGATCACGATTACGTCGTAGTGGCGAATCATTCTTCACCTCCTTCATTGTGGAGGTGTCTGTTGATGACCATCCCCTCCCGAACCTGTACCAGGCAGGACTGCCGTTTGACGCCGTCGATTTCCATCAGGCATTCGTAACAGACACCCATGAGGCAGTGCGGGCTGGTGGTCCGCGACCCTGAAGGAGATTTTCTGAAATGTTTTTCCCCCTTGCCAAGCAATGCCGCAGCCACGCTCACTCCCGCAGGCACGGTGACGGGGCTGCCGTCAAAGGTCACGGTGACGGTTTCCTTTGGTATTGAAGTGTCGTGCTTAAACATCGAAACGTCCGTTGTTGAAATGTTCGACTTCTTCAGGCTTGGGTCCCCCTGCAATCCAGGACGCGATGGAGGTCGCGTGCATGGGCGTCAAGGCTACGGCACTATGCAGGGCAAGCATAAAAATGTTGTCATACCCGGGTACAGTGTCGTACACGGGAGCTCCGTCGCGGGTCATCACCCTGATTCCGGCCCATGCACGAAGCCAGTTCACGTTGGCGAGCTTGGGGAAAAGCTCGATGGCACCACGCGCCTGGTTCTGCAGGGTTCTGGGGGTGACCCGCACATCATGTGCGGCATCTTCCGTTGACAGTCCGATCTGAAAGGTCCCCTCACCGTTTTGGCGAACAGCAAGGACAGCCAGAGGCAGCAGCCCCGGCTCGCATCGCTCCGAAACCATCAACTGACCGCGCTGCGGATAGATATTCAGGGTTGTCCCGATATCCTTAAGAATTCGGGTACTTCCGTGGCCGGCAGCGACAACCACCTTTGCGGCCTCGAAATCACCCTGGTTGGTCTTTACAATGGCCCTGCCGTTTTTGGGGATGATCTTTCTGACCGAGTGATGTGGAAGAAACTCGCCCTGACTGCGGATAAAGGCCCTTCGAAGCGCGCCCAGCAGTGCCAGCGGGTTGATGTGTCCCTGTTCCCTGGTATACATGGCGCCGGAGACCTTCTCCCCGACCTCCATTTTCGGAATGACCTCCTGAAACTGATTTCTGTCCAGCATTTCCACGGGATAGTCCAATCCCGCCTGGGCACAGACGTTCTTGAGATTTTCGACCCCTGCGGCGGACGCATCCCACTGTTCCCGGCCGATGCAGTGCACTGCCCCGCCAGTCCAGGCCAGATCCACGTCCATGCCGGAATCGCTTTCCAGTTTCTTCGCAAACTCGGGCCAGAGAAAGCAGGAGTTTCTGCTCCACCTGGCGTAGACGCTGCTGTTCGCGCCCTTGCACATGAACCCGGTCAGCCCGAAATTGGTCCTGGACAATCGCTGTTTTCCCGGCTTGTCATCGAACAAAATGACCTTGCCAGAATTTTGGCGCATGAGCCCCAACGCAACTGCGGCACCGGTGACTCCGCCTCCGATTACAATGATATCAGCTGTCTTCAAAACATTCCTCCGAATGCACTCCGGCGGTTCCGGAAGTTTCACGGCACGACCCGGTCGCCTCGTGAGCTTTGAACCGTCTTTCAGACTTGATTGATAAGCCGGGCACGGCATCGCCATGCCCGGCAGTAATGACGTCCTACTTGATCACGCCGTCGAGAACCTTCTGTCCCCACTCGGCACCGACATCGCTCAGGATGGCGGGCCAGACTTCCTTGCGGATCTTTGCGGCCGTTGCGTCGATCTGCTCAGGGGTGACTTCCATGATCTCCGCTCCGTAGTCGGCGAGGCGTTTTTCATTGGCGGCCTGGTCTGCCTTGGCGTTTTCCCAGCGGCGGTCTTCGAACTGCTTGGCCACATCAAGAACCTTCTGCTGCATGTCCTGATCCAGGCCCTGGAACAACTCTTCGTTGAGCAGGAGGTACCAGACTTCAAAGTGGGTGTTCAGGGGCACGTAGTACTTGGTCACGTCGCGGAAGGAGGCATAGTATCCTTCTGCACCGGAGCCGATCACGCCGTCCACGACACCGGTCTGAACCGCGGTGAACGCTTCGGAAAACGGCAGGGGGGTGCCGATATAGCCGGTGTGGTCGGCCAGCATCTGAAAAGACTTCATGGGCGGAACCCGAAGCTTGAGGCCCTTGTCTGCATTGGGGTCACCAGGTGCGTTGGGCTTGTTTTTCAGGGCCACACCACCGAAGTATGCGGGCCAGGCGCCGAGCATGCGGATGCCCTGCTGGGCATACAGATCAGCGATGGACCTGCGCAGCGGGGTGTCGCCGTCATAGTTTTTGCGGGCCTGCTTCCAGTTGTTGAACAGATAGGGAAAATACACGACCTGAAAACGTTTGTCCGCAGCGCTTGCCGGGGGCTGACACGCCATCTGCACGGCACCGAGACCGACGCGTTCCTGAACCACGGAATAATCACCAAGGGCGCTGGCCGGATAGATTTTCAGCTTGATTTTTCCGTCGGTCGCCTTTTTCATGGCATCAGCCAGCCAGTTCAGATCATTGTCGATGGCGGTACCCTGGGGGCGGACATGGGAGACTCTCCAGGTGGCTGCATGCACGCTTCCGGCGAGAAACGCGATGACCAGGGCAGCGGCAAGAACAAGACGTACGCTTCGATTCATCATTCAAACTCCTTCATTTAAGGGTTGAGTTAGAAGCCCATCACACGGGGCAGGTACAACGACAGGTCCGGCCAAAACGATGTCAGAAAGACTATCGGGACATATCCGAAAAGAATCAGGGTCATGGCCGGCTTGATGACCTCCACGAACTCGACTTTTCCGATACGGACACCAAGGTAGAGAATACTGGCATAAGGAGGCGTGACCCCGCCCATGGCCGTATTCACGCCGATAATGGCGGCAAACTGAATGGGAGAGACTCCGATGGCCTCCATCAGGGGGAGCAGCAGCGGAGCGACCAGGATGATTGCGGTGATGTCGTTAACGATCATCCCCACAAAGAAGAGCAGAAAGTTGATCAGAATCAGGAGCAGGGTCTTGTCGGTGGTGATGGAAAAGATTCCCTTCACCAGTTCCTGCGGGATATCCTCCATGACGAAGATCTGGCTGAGCATGAGACTGAACACGATCATGACCATGATGGCCCCCACCGCAGTGGACGCATCCTTGGCCGCAGTGAGAAATTTCTTCCAGGTCAATCCCTTGTAGACCAGAACCCCGACGGGAACCGCATAGATCACGGCCACGGCCGCAGCCTCAAACGGGGTCATGATTCCGCCGTAGATTCCGCCCAGGATGATGACGGGCATGATCAGGGCGGGCAAAGCCAGAAGTGTGCTTACCCCCGCGGCCTTGACGGCCTCGGGAAGGGGCTTGGGTTTATCGAGCACCAGAGGAAAATCGCGGCACAGGTACAGGTTGACCAGTGCAAAAAGAAACGTGATACACAGACCGGGCCCCACCGTGGCCAGAAAACACGCCAGAATGGAGGTGTCCGTGACCCACCCGTAGATGATCATGGTCACGCTGGGCGGAATGAGCAGCCCAAGGATCGAAGAGTTGGCCACCAGTGCAGTGGCATACCCACGGGGATACCCTTTCGCGGCCATCTCGGGAATAAGCAGCGGGCCGGTTGCGGCAACGCCGGTCAGGCCACTGCCGGAAATGGCCCCGATCAGGGCACAACTCAACGAGGCGACCACACCGAGTCCGCCTCGGATGCGCCCCACAAAAATGTTCACAAAATTGAGCAGACTTTGTGCAATGCCGCTTTCGCTCATAATCGCACCGGCGAAGACGAACAGCGGAATACACAGCAGGACCGGATTGGCAAGTTGATTGAACCCCCAGAGCATGGTTCCTTGCATGGTAGCACCGCCAATCATGGACATGAACATAAGCGCCCCGCCAAAGCAGAAAGGAAGCGGCACACCGAAACTCAGCAACACGACCAGAATACCGAGAGCGACAAGAGAAATTTCTACCATGGCTTCACGACTCCTCCGTAGCAGTGGCGAGCGATGCCTTGACACGCTCTTTCTTGACTGAACTCGATTCTTCCTTGACGAACTTCAAAAGACGTACGTTTCTCGCAAGATGAAAGATCGAATAGAAACTCATCATCACCAGACCAATAAAAACGGCGCTTTCCGCATAAAACATGGGAACGTACAGTGTAGGACTTTCCTTCCATACTCTCCATGCGTACTTGAAGTAGGCCCATGCCCATTTTGTAAGCCACAAGGCAACGATGACCGTCATGATGTCGGCTATGATGCGGACATACAATTTACTCTTTTTTGTTTTCAAAAAAGAATCGATCACATTCGCTTTGATCTGCGTGTCTTCATAGGAGGCGTTGACGCTTCCCCAGAAGTAGAGCCAGACGCTCGGGTACACGAGAATCTCTTCCAGCCCCATGAAGGGCGACTTCAGGATGTACCTCCAGAAGACCTGCATTCCGACCAGAATCGCAACGGAACTGATCAGAAATGCGAGAGAATACCTGAACATTCTTTCCATTCATACCTCCCGGTGTATCACCAGATAAAACATGTGGAACGGTCATTTCGAGCATGCCGGGCCCGGTTCGAAAAGACCTGCCCCAGCCGATTTTCCAACGAAGCAAAAGCCGAGCCATGTACGGCCTTGCACAGTTCCAAAATTGTAAATTATTTTTTAAGTCAATAAAATCAATTTGTTAAATAAATAAAAGTTTTCCTCTTGCAGGCTAAGACATCAGAGCACCCCCCTTACCGGCCAACGCTGACTGTCTCATTTCGAGACATTCTTCAATTCAAAAACGCTAACCGCTTACAATCACAAATATTTAATAAAAAAATCTCATTTCGAGGCATGTCGCATAACTAGACAGGCAGTACCTTTTAGGGCATCTGCCACCTGTGCCCGGACCTGCCCCTTTCACGCAACCTCTTGCCCAATACACGTGATGCAGCAGCCATTCATTTCCAGTCCCACCCATATCGAACAACTTATCGTTGAATCGCATGCCAGGTCCTTGTCATACGGCATCGACCCGAACATTCGAAATCCGAATCAGAAATGTCTCGGACCTCGGGAACTGCTCACGCAGCAGGAAAAAAACCCTTCACTGTTCAACACGCTGATCGACCATATCGGTGAATTCTACGATTTGCTCTCCCCAGACGACTTCATGATCGCTGCCGTGGATGCCGAGGGGTATATCCTTTATGCTGCCGGAAGCGAGCAGCTCAAAGCGGATGCGGCAAAACGCAACTGCGTGCCGGGATACAGATGGACCGAGCGGGATGTGGGAACCAGCGCCATCAGCCTGTGTCTCAACCACAAGGTTCCCATCCAGATCGCCGCCAAAGACCACTTCTGTCGCCAGGCCCACCCCCTGACCAGTTCCGCAGCGCCCATCTTCGGCAAGGACAGGGAGCTCGTGGGTATTCTCGTGGTATCGGGGCGGACCGAACTGGTTCACCCGCACACATTATATATGGTGGTCACCGCAGCCAAGGCGATTGAACGACAGCTCAGGGTCCTGCGCAGAAACAAGGCACTGGAGCAGCACTTCGGGTACATGGATCAGGTTCTGGAGTCAGCTGGAACCGGATTGATCATCGTCAACAGCGATCGGATGATCCACCGGGTGAACAGGCGGGGAACGGAAATTCTCAGGAGACGAGACCTGCAGGGAAAAAAAAT
>JAWLGC010000099.1:0-9606 GCA_041685265.1 Desulfomicrobiaceae bacterium
TTAGTCGCGCTTTGTTTTGATAATACATTTCACTGTTTGGATGGTGTATGACCAACATCTTCTCCTCCCTCAATCTCTCCCACAACCCCTTCACCCTGGCCACCAGCCGGGAGGGGTTCTATCAGACCGAGTCCACCCGGCGTATCCTTGATGAGCTCTTCCACGGCATCGAGACCCGTAAGGGGTTTATGGTGCTTATCGGGGAAGTCGGGGTGGGCAAGACCTCGCTTTCGCTGCAGCTTTTTTCCGTTCTGGAAGAAAAGAAGGCGGCTTTTGCCTGGGTGTTCAATACGGTGTTCACCAAGGAGGAGTTGTTTCGGGCCATTGCTGATGATTTCGGGCTTGTCTGTGAGCGGGATTTCTCGCTGCTTGAGTACCAGAAGCTGCTGCATCAGTTTTTTCTCAAACAGTATGAGAGCGGGCGGACCTGTGTCATTGTGGTGGATGAGGCGCACAACCTCAGCAACGACTCTCTGGAATCCCTGCGCATGCTGACCAATTTTGAGTCCGGCGGACAGAAGCTGGTGCAGGTGGTGCTGATCGGGCAGCCCGAGCTCGGGGTGCGGCTCAGTCAGGAGCAGCTTCGGCAGCTGCGCAGTCGGGTGGCTATTTATCTGACCCTGCCGCATCTGAACCGGGAAGAACTGCTCGGGTATGTCAATTACAAACTGGCTGAGGCGGGTTCGCAGATCCGTTTGGAAGGGAAGGCGGCCAAAAAGTTGTGGGAGGCCACCGGCGGCAATCTGCGTCAGGCCAAACTGGTTATGGAGCGTGTTCTGTACGGATGTGTCGCCTATGGGGCCGAGAGCATTACCCCCGGGATCATGACCAGTGCGCTGCAGGAGGTGCAGGGGGCAGTGAGATCTGCCGCTTCACCGCGCCGAACGAAAGTGGGAGTGGGCATTGTGGTCGGCGTCGGGGTTGCGTGTCTGGTGCTGCTCGGGCTGGCGTTTGTGCCGCTGTGGAGTGTGGCCGGAAAGGGAGTGAGCGCCAGTGATGTGGTCATGGGCAGGATCGCACCGGCGGCAGTGGCCGACGATCCGGGTACAGCGGAGCTGAAGAGATGGCCGCACCTTGCTGAGGATGTGGAACTCCGGGAGTTCGGGAAATCCCTGAAACCGTTTCTGGGAACGGACCTGTACCGGGACCTGCAGCGGGCTGTGGCGCTCAGGACTCCGGAGGTGCTGAAGCAGGGATTGCCTCAGGACGTACTCTTGCTTCGCCTGGATCGTCTTCCCGCCGAGGATGGGAGTTTCGACTCCTGGCGTGCGTTTGCCTGGCGGAAGTATTCCGATACCGGGCCCACCTGGCTTGTGTTCTGGCGGCCGGAGACGCTTCTTGCGGAATCTGCTCCCGGGGGACGGTCCGATGCGGTGTTTGAGATGCAGGAACGACTGTACCGAGAAGGCCTGCTCAAGGACGAACCGGACGGGGTCATGGGAACCAGGACCTGGTACGCCATGGCTGCATTCCAGCGCAAAGCAGGACTGCCGGTAACCGGGGCTGCAGATACGAACACCAGGTTCTTTTTAAAATTTCTGTGACAGTGAAACCAGGATGTAACAACTTGACGAAACAGGGCTTTTCGAGTCAGTTCCACACTCCTTCACCCCAACGAACACCATCTCGCGTACGCATATGACCAAACCCATTCGCATCGGTGACCTGCTCAAGGAAAAAGGGCTCATCGAAGACAAGCACATTCTGTATGCCCTGCAGGAACAGAAGGTCACCCGCCATAAACTTGGCGAGGTGTTGACCAGTATCGGCATTGTTTCTGAATTTGATCTCATTCGGACACTGGCCGGACAGCTCGAGCTGGAGCATCTTGATCTCAACAAGGAGCAGCCCGACCTCAAACTTCTGAAACGGTTCAACAGGACCACCTGCGTCAATCTCAAGATTTTTCCGTTGCGCATGGAAGGGGACCAGGTCCTGCTGGTCACCTCGGATCTGCCGTCGCCCAACATGGATCAGGCCTGCCTGCGGTTCACGGGCAAACGTCCCCTGTATGCCCTGTGTGAAGAGAGCAAGGTTTTCTCTTCCATCTACAATTACTTCTATTTTCTGGAAAACCCGGTCGAGGAGTTTCTGCAGCGGGAGGCCACGGCCCTGGCCAATGATCCGACCATGACGGTCAGCCCGGACAATTTCGTGCAGTATCTGCTGCTTCTGGCTGTGAAACGGCGCACTTCGGATATCCACATCCGGCCCATGACCCACGGCATCAATATCGCCTTTCGGGTGGACGGGGTGCTGGCCAGCGAACTTTTTTTCCCTTCGGCCCTGAAGCGGGTCACCACGACCATCAAACTTCTGGCCGGAATGGATATCTCGGAGCAGCGTCTGCCCCAGGATGGTCGCTGGAGCGCCACCCTGCTGCAACGTGATTTTGATATCCGCGCCTCTTCCCTGGTCACTCCCTTCGGCGAAAACCTGGTCCTGCGGCTGCTGCCCCAGGAGCGGGCCAGTTTCAGCCTGGCCTCTCTGGGATTTATGGAAGAGGATCTGCCCAGGCTCGAGCAGGCCTTTACCGAACCCTTTGGTATTATTCTGCTCACCGGGCCCACCGGGTCCGGGAAATCCACCACCCTGGTGGCCGGATTGACCTCTCTGGACCTGCTCGGCAAGAACGTGGTCACCATCGAGAACCCCATCGAGTACATTGTGCCTCTGGCCAGGCAGACGCAGGTCAACGAGGCGGCCGGATATACCTTTGCCAATGCCATGCGCTACTTTCTGCGCCACGACCCCGATGTTATCCTCATAGGGGAGATGCGCGACGAGCTTACGGCCAAGACGGCCATCACCGCGGCCACCACAGGCCATCTGGTGCTTTCCACCCTGCACAGCAATACGGCTCTCGGGGCTATTCCCCGGCTCAAGGGGTTCGGGCTGGACAGTCTGACCCTGGCTGAATCCATGGTCTGCGTGGTCAGCCAGCGACTGGTGCGGACCATCTGCAAGCACTGCGTGGAGACCTACGAGGCCACGGACAAGGAAAAAGAGTATCTTGGCGTGGATGTTACTACCCTGTCCCGGGGCAGGGGGTGTGAGCTGTGCGGACATACCGGCTATCTGGGGCGGACACTGGTGTATGAGATCCTGGTCATCGGGCGGGACATGCGCGTCCTGCTGGAGCGGGATGCCTCGTTGCAGTCTCTGGAAGAGCTTGCCGTGTCCCAGGGGTTTCACTCCATGTTTCAGATCGGCGTGAAAAAGGCCGTGGCCGGGGTGACCAGCGTGGAGGAACTGCAGCGCGTTCTTGGGACGACGAGGTACTAGTGGCCCTGTTTCGATTCAAACTCCTGACCGAGGCCGGCAAGGTCCAGACCGGGCTGGTGGATCTTCCCTTTGACGATCCCATTGCGGCCATGCGCTACCTGGAGAAATCCGGAGGCATCGCCCTGGATGTACGGGCCCTTCCGGAGTCGCTCAGCAAGGGAGTCCGGTTTTTCAAAATCGGGATCGGCTCGGTGAGTCGGCTGGATCTGGCGGAATTTTTCAACAATATGGCCATGCTGGTCGGGGCCGGGGTGCCGGTCCTCTCTTCCCTGGAAGAGATTCTGGACGATATCAAGGTCCCCAGGCTGCGCAATACCATCCAGTTTATCTGCACGGACATCGAGAACGGGCAGACGTTTTCCGAAGCCGTGGAAAAGCATGACCGACTCTTTCCATTTGTGGTCCGGCATATGATCGCGATCGGTGAAGAGACCGGGAATCTGGAAGGGATGCTCAGGAAGGCAGCCGATCATCTTCTGCATATCCATGAGATTGTCAGCGGCACCAAACGGGCTTTTATGTACCCGGCGTTTCTGCTGACGGTGGTGTTTATGGCCGTGGTGTTCTGGTTCTGGTACGTGGTACCGCAACTGGTAGGTCTGTTTCTGGATATGGGCATAGATCTTCCGGCCCCGACCAGAATCCTGCTGGCCCTTTCCGACTGGTTTCAGGAATGGTTTCTGGTTGTGATGGCGGGCATTGTTTTTTTAGTGGTGCTGCTGAGCGTGCTTCGAAAATATGTTGCCCGGGTCCGGTATGGGGTGAGCTATCTGGCCCTGCATACTCCCATCCTGAATACGATACTCAGGACCTCCATCGTGGCCCGGGCCACGGAATACAGGGGGATCATGATCGGGGCCGGGCTTGGCGTGCTCCGGTCCCTGGAGCTGGTTACCAATGCCACGGGCAACGAGGTGTTCAAACGGAGGCTGACCGGAGTGCAGAGCTCCATCCGGGCCGGGTCCACCCTTTCCGTTTCCCTGCGCCGGCATCAGGCCCTGGACCCTTTTGCCATCCGGATGATCGCCGTGGGCGAGATGACCGGAAAGCTGGACGACCAGACCGCATACGTGGCCAAGATTTACAGGGAGAAACTTGACGGGTTGGTGCAGGTGCTCTCCAAGACCCTGGAGCCGATCATCATGACCTTTCTCGGGGTCATGTTTGCCGTGATCATTGCCGGGTTGCTCCTGCCCGTGTATGACCTCATCAGCCAGATCGGGATGTGATATGAAAACGAAATTTTCCTGGGTCCTGACCGTGGTTGCCGCAGCTGCATTGACGGCATCCGCCGTATATTGTCTGCGCGGGCTGGACCGTTTTTTGATGTCCGGGGCACAGGTGCGGGTTCTTGGTAGCGAGGTGAGATCTCTGGAAAACGCCATTGATCAGGCCAGGCGCAAACAGGCCCGGGTGGCCGAGTGGAAGGCGCTGCTCGAGGAGGCCCGCCAGGCCGGGCTTCGCCAGGACAGATGGCGGACCTATCCGGTCTCGGTATCCCGGGAGCTGACCTGGGACCAACTCTCCACCCTGGTGCTCATCGCCTCCAACGGCAGGCCGCGAGGGGACGATTACTGGTTTCAGCCCGAACTGCTCCGTGTGGTGCGGGTCATGAACCAGCCCAGGGACACAGAGGAACAACCTGCGCCGGGAGAAGCCCCTCCTGAAATGTATCGGGTCCGCCTCAAAGGGGATTTTCTGATTTCCACCCCATAGGATGACATGAAGGATATGGACGACCGCAAGAAACCCGCCGTGGATTCGGCCGGAAAAGCTGAACAGGAACTCCTTGAGCTGGAAGAAATTCTGGACAACCCGCCTGTGTCTGAGCGTGAGAACGCCAGGGAGGAGGGAGACGCCTCGGAGTCCGGTACCGAGCCGCATCCGGAAATCGAGCTCTATGAACTGGAGGAGGACGCGTTTGAACCGACCTCTTCCCGGATTCTGGATTTTGATTTTTCCGATATGGACGAACTCCACCGCCGGGCCGCCCGCTCGCAGACGTCCGAACCGCAGGAGCACCAGGACGCCCCGGAAAAAGATTTCGGCCCTGCACCGGGGGCCGGAGATACGGACGCTCCGCTGGATCCGACGAGCCCGTACCCGTCGGCTGAATCCGGGCCCGGACCTGAGACCCAGGGCGAATACGGCCCCGACCCCGAACTTGAACTCGAACCCGAACGTGACCCCGAATTCGATTCCGAATCCGGTTTCGCCCCCGTGATCGCTCCGGACGTCCCCCCCGGTTCATCCGAAACGGGCGACCCCGCCGGGCACGTTGCCTGCGATCCTTTGCCCCGGTACAACGATTTTATCTTTCAGGACCTGCACGGCAGGTTTCTTTTTTCCGGCGCTTCCGTGCATCCTCTTGAGCAGGGCGATCCCGTATCCGGGTATTGTCAGCTGGTGGCTGACTTTTACGGCTCTCCGGGTCCGGGCGTGCTCATTGTTGAAGGTGTTCACAAGTACGCCCCGGTTCTTGGCAGACGCAAACTGCAGCAGCAGGGCGAGATTACCGACGAATTTGTTCTGCGCCCCATGCAGAGTCTTAAAATCGGGAAAAACGAGACCTCGCTGTTTTATCACCTTGTCCCCCGTGCCGAGCAGGGGGTGCTGTTCAAGGAATCTGAAAATTCTCCTGAAGGATTTTTGCTGCACGACACCGTGACCATGCTCCACGGGCTGCTGCAAAACATGAAGCAGGAAGGTCCGGTGGGACTCGCCCTGCATCTGCCCGAGGCGGTGCTCCTGGTGGCCGGAGACAGAAAGCGCGTGGTCTGGGCCAGACGGTACACCCTGGCCGGGGACGACATGAGCGCGCTCCGCGAGGGATTTGAGATCATTGCCCAGGATCTGCACAATGTCCGCCGGGACAGCGGGGTGCATATCCGGGAGGTACTCTGGATCGAATCTCTGGTTCGTGAACTGCAGTGGCCCGAGTTTGCATCGGAAGAATTTCTGTTCACCCGGATGCCTGTATTCGCCCTGCAGGGTGAAGATGAGCCGCTCTTTTCGGCGCTGCCCGGGATCATGGGCCGGGTTGGATCCGGGACGGCTCTGACCGAGCCTGCCGAGCGTATTCTCGTGGGGGTGGGGCGCTGGGAAAAGGTGCTGCTCTCCCTGCTTCTGGTCGTTTCGTTTATGGTGGGAGGAGCGGGGTTCTGGCTTGCATCCAGTTCCGTGGAACTGGATGCCCGCAAACAGGAGTTGACGCACCTGAAACAGCGGTTGACCCGGGAGTATGCCACAGCATCCGATGCCATCGGGTTTCTGAAAAAGGATTCTGCTTTTGCCGCCGAGGCCGGGCAGGTTGCCGATCAGGTCGGCCGTGCCGGAAAATCCTCTCCTCTGGCCGGTATCTGGAATGCTTTGGCCAGGCTTCGGCCCAAGCCGTGCCGGGTGCAGGCGTTGGAGGTCACTTATGAACCCGAGCTGGCCAGGATTCGTATGGAAGGGGTTCTGGATCTTGGGCTGACCGAGGCACAGGCCGCGTACAGCGGATTTCTCACGGTATTGGAGGAGGCCGGGTTCACCATCAGGCAGCAGAGTTTTCAGCTGGACGTGGATTCCAATTTTTTCTCCCTGGTTCTGGAAAAACGGTTTTCGGAGTGATCATGCACAGATTGCGCAAGGAATTGCTGATCCGGATGATCCTGATTCTTCTGGTTGCGGGAGGAGTGGGGTATTACGGTTTTGAAACGGCCGCCACGGCCTTTTCCAGGGCGGCAGGGGTGCGGGCCAGGCCGCTCAAGGTCACGAATGTGGCCCTTCCTTCGGACAGAACACAGGATCTCATCGCCATGGGGGTTTCTCTGGCCAGAGGAAAGGGGCGAGGGGGGCAGGTTTCGTATCTGGTTCCTTCGCTGGTTGAAAAGAAGGAAGGCAAGGTGGAAACCGCCCGGTTGACGCTGCTCGCCCAGGGGGAGAAAAACCGGTATGCCATGATCAACGACCGCATCTATCGGGTCGGAGACATCCTGCCCGACGGCCGTCGGGTGCGGGCCCTGAATGCGGACGGCGTTTTGCTTTCGGCCCTGGGGCAGTCCGAGCTGCTTGCCTGGCTGCCTCCTCTTAAGGTGGAGCTCAAAAAGTCTGCACCGGCTCCGGTTCAGGAAGCGGGGCGGGTCGGCCGGGAAGAGATGGTGGAAACCCCGGTGGAACAACAGCAGGAAAAGGTGGTACTGAATGCCGACAAGGCCATGCAGTTACTCAAACAACTGGAGGCGCTTGGTGCGACCAGATAAAAAAGCGGCCGGCGTTGATGCGCATCCGGTTTTTCGAAACGAGCGGAATATGGTTCGGAAAAATGTGGTGTCCGGAGATCGATGGGGGCGCGTGGATATAGTGCGCGTTTTTCTTTTGCTGGCAGTTGCAGCCGGTGTATTGTGCAGCGGGTGTTCTCCGGCCCGGGATCGTCTTAAAACCAAACTGACCTATGCGGACCTGCACAAAACCATGCAGGCCGAGCAGGAGATGATCGAGCGGACCCGGGAGCAGGAACTGGCCAACCTGGAACGGGAATCCGGTCCGAAACCCCTGGATCTCGAGCCTGAGCTTCCCGTGTTCAATCCCCTTGAGGAAAATCGCATTTCCATCTCCGTGCGGGACGAATCCCTGCACGACGTACTTTTTATCGTGGCCCGCAATGCCGGCCTGAACATCGTGATCGACCCGGAGATCCAGCTTGAGAATCGGGTCACCATCAGTTTTGAGGACGCAACCTCTTCGGCCGTGGTCGAGACCCTGCTGGATGCCTATGATCTGGCCTGGGAGGTGCGGGGCAATGTTTTGTATGTCCGCCGCTTCGAAGAGCGGGATTTTGCCCTGGAGTTCATGAACACCAAAGCTGAAGTGAGCATCGACAGCGGCGGGGACATTTTCGGCAGTGCCAGTGCCGAAGGCGGGTCCAACGATCTGTCCGGAAATTTCAAGGTCTCTTCTTCCATGGGCAAGGGGATCGAAGGGGGTTCTCTGTATGACTTTCTGCAGAAAAATGTGGAGTCCCTGCTCAAGTCCGGTCAGGGAGAGAGCGGTACCTATGTGCTGGATCCGGTTGCCGGGCACCTGCATGTTCGCACCTCTCCTAAACGGATGAAGGCGGTCTCCGGCCTTGTGAACATGATGCGGTCCAAGCTTTCCAGGCAGGTGGTCATCGATGCCCAGGTGCTGGAAGTGAGCCTGAGCGATGGATTTGATCTGGGTGTAGACTGGAACTTTGTGCAGTCCCGGGTGAATGTACAAGGTGAACGGCAGTCCGATTACGGTTTCGGATTTGGTGCCGAAGACGGGCTTGGGAGCCGCGGGGCATCCGGAGACCAGAGCCCTACGGCCATTGTTATCGGCAACCCCGAAGTGACTGCGCTCAATACCGTGGATACGATATTTCAGGCCACGGTGAATGTGCTGCAGACGTTTGGCGGGGTCAAGGTGGTCTCCAATCCCCATGTGCGGGCCAGGCACGGCATGCCGGCTCTGGTCACCTCGGGAACCACCAAGAGCTATATCAAGGAGATCACCAGGGAAACGGATGAAAACAACAATGTGAGCATCTCCACGAATACGGCCACGGCCTTTGAAGGGGTCATGCTCGGGGTGATGCCGTTTATCAATGACGACGGGAGCGTGGACCTGGATATTTTTCCCATTACCAGTCAGGTGGATCTCGAGAATACACAGACCTTTGCCGATGGAACAACCCTGACCCTGCCCGTGGTGGACGTGCGCAACGTGACCACCAATGTCCGGGCCCATGACGGGGACACCATTATTCTGGGCGGGCTGATCTACAAGGCCGGGAACAAGGCGGATCGTTCCGTGCCCGGGGCGGAGAACCTGCCCGGGCTGGGGTGGCTGTTCAACAACAGAACCGATTCCGAGACGGTTCGAGAACTGGTCATTATCATGCGTATCAGGGTCGTGTAATGAGCCTTATCTACAAAAGCCTGCAGCGGGTTCGTAATGAGGCGGCCGCACCGCCTGTGGCGGTAAAAAAAAGAGCGCAGCGCAAACGGGCCTACTCCACAGGAGTGTCAAAGCGTCTCGGTGTTTTTCTGGCCTCGTTCGCCCTGCTTTCCCTGCTCGGCCTGGTTTTTTTTTCCTGGATGCAGAAGGAGATCGAGCGACTCGCTCCCAGAGTGCATGACAAGCAGACAGCAATGGAGCGGGCCCTGGACCGCCGGCCGGATCCTCAGGACGAAGCAGAAGCAGCCAGGGCAGAGGGCGAAAAAAACACCAGGGCCACGGTGGGCCGGGTGCTGGCCAGGGCCGAAGAAAAGGTCCAGAAGGCCCTGCCTCCTTTGAGCAAGCCGCGCAAGGTCAACC
>JAWLGC010000100.1:0-9544 GCA_041685265.1 Desulfomicrobiaceae bacterium
CCCTGTCATTCCCGCGAATGCGGGAATGACAGCGTCTGATAAGGACCGGTGTCTTTTGGGGGCGACCAACGTTTCGTTGCTTGGTCGGGGGCAGAGTAACGTGAAAAGGGGCTCATTCAATCAGACAGATAATACTCCACAGTAGACACCACCCGGACCTTTTTGATGTAGGGGGTATGGGCATCCCGTGGGGTGATGGAGAACTGTCCCTGCCGGGCCCGTTTGATTTTACCGAGAACACTTTTGGAGTCCTGGGCGAACTTTCGAGCCACCTCCCGGGCGTTGCGGGTGGCTTCTTCCACCATGCCCGGCTTGATGTCGTTGAGGCCGGTGAACAGATATTGAGGCCTGCTGCCGTAGTCCTGCACCTTGAACACGATGCCTTCTCCGAGCAGTTCTCCGAGGTCGCTCATTGTTTTTCGCACCAGGTCCACCTTGGTGGAATAGACATTCATGGTTTTTGTGGCCACGTACCGGAACCGGACGTTGTTCTGCCCGCCGTACTCCTGCGCCAGCTTGTCGGTGATGGAGGGGGCGTTCATTGAAATTTCCGATTTCTCGAGCCCGTGCTTCTCCAAAAAGGTGATGACCCGTTTCGAGTCCTTGTCCAGCTTGGCATGGAGGGCGACCAGGTCGTTACCCGCTGCGCTCATGGTGATGGGCCACAGGGCGATGTCCGCCGGAACCTCCCGCTCTGAAAGTCCTTTGACTGACACGCTCCGCTCGAAGGACTTGAACTCCAGGGCGCTGGTGCCCAGAAAATATCCCAGACCGATCAGTCCGATACAGATAAAGATCCCGATGCCGATGCCCTGACTTATTCCTTTGTTCTGCATGATTCCTCCGTGAGAGCAGCTGGTGTTTGGTCTCGTATGGGTATATCTCCGTTCGCCTTGAAGGCAAGGAAAATCAGTTTCTGTATTTCTTGATACGAGGCTCGTATGCAATTGTGGATGATGAAAACCATGCTCCGATTTTTCCCCACCGGCCTGGGTGCCCTGGTCTTCTACCTGGGTGTGGTTCACGCCCTGTTCACGAGCCGCCACGTTGGGCGGGTTTGTCGCGGCCACGGGATATCTGTGGATGTTTCAGCGGTGGAGCAGGGGGCAATCTTCCCCTGGGAAGGCCTCCTTCACTCCCCCTTCCGGCAGAAGTAGTGCAGGTTGAAGGAGTCATCCGGAATCTCACAAACGTTCACATCTTTGAATCCCGCCTCTAGCAGCATCTTCTCTGCCTGCTGCCGCCCCCACATCATCCCCAGTCCCGTGCCGCCGTCTTTCAGTCCCACGGGCATGCAGTGCATAAGGCTGACGGTGTACAAAAACGGGCCCATAGGGTGCGTACTGTTTCCGGAGATATCGGTCTGCGCGGCAATGTCGACCATGGAGAAAGCTCCGCCGGGTTCCAGCATATGGGCTACGGACCTGAGAGCCCCCGCGGGATCGGTCTGATCGTGAATGGCGTCGAAGGCCAGGATGTAGTTGAACCGGGAGGCAGCCGACGAATCTTTTTCAAGGCGGGCTGCATTGAGGACATGAAATTCGAGGTTTTTAAGGCCAAGCTCTTCGGTTCTGCGGGAGGCCTCGGCAATGGCTTCCCGGGAGAAATCAATTCCTGTGAACCGACTCTCGGGAAAAGCTTCGGCCATGAGCAGGGTTGCCATGCCCCGGCCACACCCGAAATCACAGACCCGGATTCCCTGCTGCATGCGCCTGATCATGATTCCGTCTTCAACGGAGGGAAGAAAACGGTCCACGAGAACGTCTTCGTGTTTGGCTTCGGCCAGTTCATTCATGAAATCGTGAAATTTCGGGTACCGCTCATATCCGACTCCTTCTCCGGTCCGAAATCCGTGTACCACTTCCTCCATGGCACATCGGGTGAGCAGAGGAATCTCCTGGGTGTACACTCCGAGATTGTTGCTCCCGGCCCGTCTGCAGAGCAGGTCGCCGTGTTCTTGGGGCAGGTGAAATGTTTCGGTTCCCGCTGCATCGCTATTGGTGTCCACAACCCTGCCGCACACCATCACTCCAAGCCACTCCCGTACGTATCGTTTATCCAGCCCGGCTTCAGCGGCAATAGCCCCGGTGGTCGCCGGGGTCGCGAGTCGATCCATGGCCTCGAACAGTCCCAGGGAATATCCCATGCCCATGGCCAGGTTCAGGGCGCCGAAGTTGAGGATGTCGGTCAGTCTGGAGGCAAAGGGTGTGTTATCGGAAGTCGACATGAAGTGCTCCTGCAGATAGTGGATTCCGGTGATTTTCCACCTGGTTTATCGTTGCCGGTAGCTATACCGTGTGGAGGGCGTTCTGTAACGGTCCAATAAAAAAAGGACCCGCAGAATTTTCTGCAAGTCCTTGAAATGTGGTGCGCCCGACACGATTCGAACGTGTGGCCTGCGGATTCGAAGTCCGACGCTCTATCCAGCTGAGCTACGGGCGCATGGGTATCTGGTTATTCTTCGCTGCCGCCGGGACCGTGTTCGATGTGCAGGACCGTGATGATCAAGGCGAGCAGGCCGAGGCCGAGTGCCAGGATAAGACCGGAAAACATAAGGACCCTCCTCTCGAGTCGATTTGCTGTACGTCTGCTTCCCGTACATCCTTTCCCGAGCGAGTTCAACCTCTTTTCCCTGCACTGCCTGTTCAAAGCCGGAGCCTGTGATGGTTCGGGTTTGATCGGGGTGGGGATTGTTGTTCTTGATTTTTTCCGATGCTCGGCTAAACCAGTACAGCGCCCCGGGCAGGCCCGAGGCAGCGGATCGATATGGGAAGACAAAAGGGGGAGTTGATGAAAAAGGGTGGACTGCAGGGGCTGACGATATTGTTTGCAACGGTGCTCTGGACCGGAACCGTGTTCGGGGCCAGAACCCTGGACCTGGCCGGGGCCATTTCCGAAGGGTTGCAGGCCAACCAGGGAATTCAGGCCCAACGGGAGACCCTTCTCGGGGCGGAATACGGAATCCGGTCCGCCCGAGGAGCGTTCGGTCCTGCCGTGGATACCGGATACACATATACACGTCAGGACGAGAGACGGCTTTCGAGCGGAGGTGAGCTTGACACCTTCGGGGCCACGGTGAGCGTGACCCAGCCCTTGTTTACCGGGTTTCGCCTGCTGAGTTCCTATGAAAAGGCGAAAATCCAGAAGGATATTGCTACGGCCCGGATGAACAATGCGGAGCTCGAATTGATTCTGGGCATTCAGCAGAACTTTTTAAACCTGCTGCAGGCCAGAGAGAATGTTCGAAGCGCCCGGGACTCTCTGACCAGGCTCGAGTCTCTGCTCAAGGTGGCTCTGGCGTTTTATGATGTCGGACTCAAGCCCAAATTGGATGTGCTCCAGGCCCGGGTCGATGTGGCCACAGCCGAGCAGGAACTTCTTTCAGCCGAGCTGGCCGAGGAAACGGCCCAGGCACGGTTGAACTCCCTGCTGAATCTGGCTGTGGACGAAGAGGTACACTATGTCGGAGAACTGGAATTCAGGCCTCTTACCCTGAGTTTCCCGGAGTGCATTGCCAGGGCTGAAAGGAATCGTCCGGACCTGCTTCTCGCGGCCATAACCGTTGAATCGGCAGGTAAGGATGCGGATCTTGTCGCTGCAGATCTTTACCCTTCGGTGGCCGCGAAATTTGACTACAGCAGAAGCGGGGATACCCCCTTTGTGAACGGAGCTGAATCCCTGGAGCCGAGTAGCTGGCGGGCCGGAGTGAACATGAGCTGGAAGGTGTTCGAGTGGGGCAGGACTGCCAACGCACACAGGCAGGCCAGAAAAAATATTTCCCGCCTGGAAGCGGAATACCGGGATCTGATCTCCAGTGTGATATTTGAGGTCAAGGCCAACTACCTGCAGGTGCGGGAGGCTGAAAAAAGAATCGCCGTGGCCCGCAAGGGTGTGGTGGCGGCCCGGGAAAGCTACCGCATGGCCAAGGCCAGATACCAGGCCCAGGTCGGGACCCATACCGATGTCCTGGACGCCCAGGCCGGACAGACCGGCAGTGAGGCCGCCCTGACCAGGGCGCTGGCCGAGTATCAGGGGGCGGTGGCTGAACTGTATGTCTCCATCGGGGACCGCAACCCCGCGTTGATCCCGGAATGATCGGAAATGAACGTTGCGGAAAAAGGGAGACACAAAAAGGCTCCGAAGCAGAAATGTTTCGGAGCCTTTTTGTCTTAGTTCAAGGGGGAGGCCGGCTGTTTGGCTCGTGCCTGCTTTCCTTTCCGGGCCGCCAGTCGGGCCAGCTCGGTCAGTCGGATGTCCACGGCTTCGTAGAGCGAGCCTTTGGAAAATCTTCCGGTCTTCAGGCGAACTCCGGTCTTTTGGCCGGTGAGAAGCTCCATGGCTTCTTCGATGGTGCCGACCGGATGGATGTGAAACCGTTCTTCCCGGACCGCTTCGACGACCTCGTCGTTGAGCACGAGGTGGTCTACATTGTCTACGGGCAGAAGCACGCCCTGGGTCCCGGTCAGTCCCCGTCTGCGGCAGACCTCGAAAAATCCTTCGACCTTGCGGGTCACCTCGCCCACAGCCATGATCGCTCCGGTCTGGCTGACCGCGCCGGTGAAGGCGAAGCCGAGATTGATGGGAATTCTGGACAAGGCGGAGAGCAGAGCGGCCAGTTCCGCACCCGAGGCCGAGTCGCCGTCAACGTGGGCGTAGCTTTGTTCGAAACACAGGCTGCCGGTCAGAACCAGTGGTTTGTTGTGCGCGAAGCGGTCCACCATATAGCTTTTGAGAATCATCATGCCCTTGGTGTGGATCGGGCCGCTCAATTCAGCTTCCCGTTCCAGGTCCATAATCCCGCCGTGCCCGACTCCGGTGACGCAGGAAATCTGATGCGGCAGTCCAAGGACATAGTCGCCGATCTGGCTGACGGATAGTCCGTTGGCACATCCGGTGCCCGTGCCGGTGGTTTTGACCTTGATCGCTTCCCGGTCATATTCGTGCAGAAATTCCTCCTCATACATGTTGGCCCGGTAGTCCCGTTCACGAAGTGCCCGGGCAACGGACGAAAGGTCGATTTCCGTTTTCTGTTCCACTGCGGCAAATGCGTCGGCCTCGATCATGATTTCCCGCATGACGGCAACATCCAGAGAGAGTTTCTGCTGATCCTGGGCCAGTCTGCAGGAGTGGGTGGCCAGTCGGCCAAGGGCTTTCGAGGACAGGGGTTTGAGATGGTGGTCCCGTCCCAGGCATTCCAGAAAACGGGCGTATCCGGAGAGGTTTTCTTCGGTCAGAAAAATATGGTCCTGAAGCTGGGCTTTGAGTTTGAACAGTTTGCTGAACCGTTCGTCTTCGAAATAGAGCAGTTCGTGGATTTCGTCGGTGCCGATGAGGACGACCTTGAGTTGCAGCGGGATCGGCGCGGGTTCGATTGTCTTGGTTCGCACCGTTTCGTTGTGGTCAGTGGGGTCTTCGATCCGTGATTGTCCTGAGCGCAGGGCCCGAAGAAGCCCTTCCCAGGATTCGGGGTGGCTCAGAATGTCTTCGATGCGCAGCAGCAGAATACCGCCATTGGCCCGGTGCAGACTCCCGGATTTGAGCAGCGTGAAGTCGGTATGGTAGGTGCCCATTTCCGGCTCCCGTTCCAGGCAGCCGAGCAGGTTGAAATATGTCGGGTTGTCTTCGAAGATGATCGGAGGGGAGGACAGTCCCTGGTTGTCCACGAACAGATTGATCTTGTAGCGGTGAAAAAAGTGGTCTGTCAGGGGAAGAAGTTCTGCAGGATCGGCCGGAAGTTCCTTGTCCTGCTCCCGGAATCGATCCAGGTTTTCAAGGATGTCTTTTTCCAGCGTTTCGAAAAACTCACCCGGGACAGAGGAGCCCTGAAATTTCTTTTGCACCGGACTGAGAATTTCCCGGAGCACGATTCGAGCGGATTCTTTTTCCAGACTCTGCTCTTTTTCCTTGAAATTCAGCTCCTCACGGTTTACCTGCCGGGAGAGGTCGCCGATGCTCAGCATGACATCGTCGGTTCTGACCTTGAGGCGTTTGCGTGTGGCGCTGTCAAGCCTGTCGTATTCCTCCGGGGTGAGCACTTTGCCCTCTACCAGGGGAAAGAGGGTCAGGGAGCCGTTGTCGTCCACGGACAGGCTGAAACCGTTTCTGACCGCCTCCGCTTCCATGCGGTCCAAAAGAGTCTCCCGGGTCGCGGCCAGATCCTTGGCCAGCTTGTCATGCTTGCGGATGTAGCTTTCCTGGTCGAACTGCAGGGGAACCGCTTTCCGTATGCTTCGAAGGGCTTGCGCCAGTTCCTGCTTGAGCATACGTCCTTGGCCCGGTTCGAGGTTCAGGGCGGACGGGTGGTCCGGGTCCGAGAAATTGTATGTGAAGATCAGATCTCCCGGGGGGGGGGTCTTTTCGGTCATTGAGGTCAGGTATTGACGGACCATGAACGAGCGACCCATTCCCGGTTCTCCAGCCACATAAACGTTGTATCCAGGCTTGTTGACTGCCATGGCCAGGTCCATGGTTCGGACAAACCGGGGCTGAAAGGAGTGGCGGTCGCGCCTTTTTTTCGATGAGCTGTCTGCGGATTCAAATCGGCTCAGGTCGAGAGTGGGGCGCAGCCGGTCGGCGGAGAGGCGTTTGGCTCGGGGCATGCGGTTCCTCGTGATGCAAAAAAGGGTTGTGCCGGCGAATCGGCTGATGAACGGTCGACATATAGGCACGACCTCCTGTTGTGGCAAGTTCGGACATTGAATCGACTGCCCGGGGGCGACGAGACAGGCGAAGGAGAAAAAAACGCGAAGAAAAGCAAAAGTATCGTTGACTTGCTCAGGATGTCTATGCTAGCTCGACGACAACTTGTGAATGATTGCACGAAAGGCGCCGCCGAGGTGGCTCCGAAAAGGAAAATTTATACGATGTTCTTTAAAATCAAGGACAAGAAGTACTGGGAATCCCTCGGGACCGCCTCGATCATGGGGCTGCATGTGGTTTCCGGCACAGTGGTCGGGCTGGCCATGGGGTATTACCTGGACAAGTGGCTGGGTACCAAACCCTGGTTGCTGTTGATTTTTCTGGTGTTCGGAATCATCGCAGGCTTCCGGAACATGTTTCAAGAGCTCAAGAAAATCACCAAGGACGACGACAAGGGTGCTTCAAACGATACATAGAAAAATTGAGCGGGGCTTGTACAAAAGAGGATTCCGAGTGCCGGAAGTCCGGCGTCTGGTTCAAAATCAGGTCTATCTTGCTCTTTTATGTCTGCCGTTGCTCGGTGGGTGGAAATGGTTTCCGTGGGGAGGAGATCTTGCAGTGGGAGTGCTGCTCGGGACACTGAATTTTTATGCCCTGGCAACGTTCGTTCAGCAGCTTGTCCTGGTTCAAAAAGGTGCAGTGACAGCGCAGTTGATAAGTTTTTACGGCAGGCTTTTTCTGACCGCTGCGGTCCTGTATGGGCTGATAGTCTGGAATCAGTCGTCAGTGACCGCTCTCCTGGTCGGACTCTCGTCTGTCATTGTCAATATCTTGATTTGGGGCGCGTTTCACTATTTGGGGAAAAAATTGAAGGAGGCGTAGAATGTCGGCGGATTTGCATCCTATCTTTCTCGTTGAAGAGCTCGTCAAGCTGGTTGGCCTGGTGGACGCTCACGGTCACAGCCTGATCCCGAGACAGGTGCTGTATTCCTGGGTTGTAATGGCCATTCTGATCGGCTGCGGCTGGTTGGCCACCAGGAGAATGTCACTGGTGCCCAAAGGGGCGCAAAACTTTTTTGAATTTCTCATCGGATCTCTTGAAGATTTTGTCGTCGCCAATATGGGCGAGGCCGGGCGTAAGGTGTTTCCCGTACTGTGTACCCTGTTCGTGTATATTATCATCTGCAATTTCGGGGGACTGATACCCGGCGGTGATGCACCCACGGCGAATATCAACACCACAGCCTCCCTGGCCGTATTCGTCTTCTGCTACTACCAGTACTGGGGTTTCAAGCTGCACGGGCTGGGGTATGTCAAACACTTCATGGGGCCGGTCTGGTGGATGGCTCCACTTGTCTTTCCCATTGAAGTCATCGGACATTTCGCCCGCATGCTTTCGCTTTCGCTTCGTCTGTTCGGGAATATTATGGGCGAGGATATGGTCCTGGCCCTGCTGTTTATTCTGGCACCGATCATCTCAACTGTTCCTATGTATTTTCTGTTCATGCTCGCAGAGACGATCCAGGCCTTTGTCTTCTTCATGCTCTCCATGCTCTATCTCAAGGGAGCCTTTGAAGAAGCGCATTAATTCGGGGAAATGGTCGTTTTGACCACAACATACATCATTTGAAGGAGTTTCATCATGCGTAAAGGTATCATGACTGTTCTGGCCACTGTCGCTCTGGTTGCTGTTTCTTCCGCAGCTTTCGCTGCAGCCGCCGCTCCCGAAGTCGTTTCCATGACCTCCCTCGCCACTGCACTGGGCATGGCTCTTGCCGCTGCCGGTTGTGGAATCGGACAGGGCCTGGGCCTGAAGGCCGCTTGTGAAGGCACCGCTCGTAATCCTGAAGCTTCCGGAAAGATCACCGTGACCATGCTCATCGGCCTGGCCATGATCGAGTCCCTGGCCATCTACGCTCTGGTCGTCAACCTGATCCTCCTGTTCGCCAACCCCTTCATGGGCTAGTGTGAACTTGACAGTGAAGAAGGGGGACGTTATGTCCCCCTTCTTCGTTCAATGTTTTGTTCAAAATATCACATAATTCCTGAGATTTTAACGTGAAAAGTTCCCATATACCCCGGGCCACCATTCAACGGCTGGCTGTCTACGTCCAGGTGCTTGAAAACCTGATCCAGAATAACGAGAATGTGATATCCTCGGAGGGTCTGGCACGTGCTTGCGGGGTGAATCCGTCTCAAATCCGTAAGGACCTTGCATACTTCGGTGAGTTTGGAGTGCGTGGTGTCGGATATTATGTCCAGGATCTGCTTACCGCCATCAAGCAGTCCCTCGGGATCGACAGAACATGGAATGTCGCTTTGGTGGGAGTGGGAAATCTGGGCCGGGCCCTTCTGCGGCATCAGATTTTCAGAAAGCGGGGGTTTATTCTGGTCGGAGCCTTTGATTGCGATCCGTTCAAAATCGGAGAGGAAGTGGCCGGCCTGGAAGTTGTCTGCTCTCGTCGCCTTAAGGAACGCGCCAAAGACCTCGATATCGAGATCGGTATGATCACCACACCTCCCGAGCGGGCCCAGCGGGCAGCCAATTATCTTGTGGAAGCCGGGATCAAGGGAATTGTCAATTTCGCACCTTCCCGCATCAAGGTTCCTGAAGGGGTGGCTGTTGAGTATGTCGATTTTATCCACCATCTTTTTTCCGTTGCGTTTAACATCTCCTTGAATCAATCCAAAGGATTGGCTTAAGAATTTATTGCGCGCCGGCTCTTGTTCTGAGCCGTACCCATAATGAGTGAATTCTCCTCACTGCTGTATTTATGCGGCTGGCCGATCACGCCAGCTGTTTTTTTTTGAGCTCGGCCTGAAAATCTTGAAAAAGGTTCTGCAAAACAGATTTTTTTTGGGGCAGGCGGATGAAAGAAGATACTGAAAACAGAGAGTTGCCGTT
>JAWLGC010000101.1:0-9445 GCA_041685265.1 Desulfomicrobiaceae bacterium
CTGATCACTTTCGGCCATAACGCTCGTACTGAGGCCCCGGCTTTTTCCGAAGGCGGGGCCTTTCATTTGCCAGTTTCCCCCGTGTCCGATATCGTCCCCCGGAAACCACACAACAACCGGTACGGGTGCACATGACCATCAAAGACTTCCAGCAGGACATCGACCAGTGGGTGCGCACCTACGGGGTGCGCTATTTCTCGGAACTGACCAATCTGGGCATCCTTATGGAGGAGGTCGGCGAAGTGGCCCGGCTCATGACCCGGGAGTACGGGGACCAGTCCTTCAAGGAATCGGATAAAAACCGGGACCTGGGAGACGAACTGGCCGACGTGCTTTTCGTCATCGGATGCATCGCCAACCAGACCGGGGTGGATCTGACCGAGGCCATGACCAGAAACCTGGCTAAAAAGACGGAGCGGGACCATTCCCGGCACTGGAACAATCCCAAGCTGACCTCGTAGTCAACATCAACGGACAACCTCATCCGATCCATGGAGGCACCATGACAGAGACGACCAACCGACTGGCCACCGAAAAAAGCCCGTACCTGCTCCAGCACGCCCACAACCCCGTGAACTGGTTTCCCTGGGGGGAAGAAGCCTTTGCCAAAGCCCGGGCCGAAGACAAGCCGGTCTTTCTGTCCATCGGATACTCCACCTGCCACTGGTGTCATGTCATGGAACGGGAATCCTTTGAGGACCCGGAAGTGGCCGAGCTGCTGAACAAACACGTGGTGGCCGTAAAGGTGGACCGGGAAGAGCGTCCGGACCTGGACAGCCTGTACATGACCGTGTCCCAGCTCATGACCGGTTCCGGAGGGTGGCCCCTGACCATCCTCATGACCCCGGACCGGGATCCCTTCTTTGCAGCCACGTATATCCCCAAACAGAGCAATTTCGGGCGGATGGGACTTATGGACCTGATCCCCAGGCTCACGGAACTGTGGACCGGGCAGCGGGCCGAGGTCTATCAGGCCGTGCAGTCCATTCGATCCCACCTGGCCACCCATCTGGCCGGAAAACCCGGCCCGGTTTCCCCGGACGTCCTGGACAAAGGGTTCCGGGAACTGGCCGACCGGTTCGACGGAGAGCATGGCGGATTCGGGACCAGGCCCAAATTTCCCTCGCCGCACACATTCCTCTTTCTGCTGGACCACCATACCCGGACCGGAAACCGGGAGGCCCTGACCATGGTCACCACCACCCTGGCTCGAATGCGCAGAGGCGGGATCTTCGACCAGGTCGGATACGGCTTCCACCGCTATGCCACGGACCGGGAATGGCTCCTGCCGCACTTTGAAAAAATGCTTTATGACCAGGCCCTGCTGGTGCTCTCCTATGTACAGGCCTTTGAAGTCACGGGCGAGGAACTGTTTGCCCGAACCGCCCGGGAGACCATCGAATACGTTTTGCGGGACCTGGGCGATGCCCGGGGCGGCTTCGCCTGCGGTGAAGATGCCGACAGCGAAGGCGAGGAAGGCAAATTTTATATCTGGGCGGAAGAGGAGTTGACCAGGGTTCTGGGGCCGGACCGGACAAGGTTGGCCGCGGTGCTCTATGGAACCACCCCGAACGGGAACTTTCTGGACGAGGCCACCGGCCAGCGGACCGGGGCCAACATCCTGCACCTGCGGGAACCTCTGGAGGAAACCGCCCGCAAGGTGAACATGGGCATAGCCGAACTCAAGGCGGCCAAACAGGACATCGACCGCGCCCTGCTCGAACATCGAAGCAACCGGGTCCGCCCCCATCTGGACGACAAGATCCTCACGGACTGGAACGGACTGATGATCGCCGCCCTGGCCAAAGCGGGCCGCATCCTCAAGCAGCCCGAGTTTGTAAAGGCCGGCACCGAATGCGCCCGTTTCCTGGATACCACCCTCCGGGACGAGCAGGGCACCCTGCTGCACCGCTACCGGGACGACGAGGCCGGTATCACAGGCATGGCCGATGATTACGCCTTCCTGGCCTGGGGCAGACTGGAACTCCACCTGGCCACAGAGTCCGACGACCACCTGCAGGAGTGCATTACGCTTTGCCGGGAGCTTCTCGATAATTTCCGGGACCCGGCAGGCGGCAGTCTGTTTCTGAACCGGGAAACCACGGAGCCTCTCCCGGGCCGCCCCCGGGAATACTACGACGGCGCCCTGCCCTCGGCCAACTCCGTGGCTGCATATATCTTTTTCCGGCTGGCGAAAATTACCGGTGACGATTCATGGCGCGAGACAGGCCTGGGTATCCTCGAGGCCAACGGCGTCGCCTTGTCGGACCACCCTTCAGCCTACACCATGGCCCTGCTGGCCGTGCCCTGATATCTGTTGCCTTTTTCGAACCCGTTTTCTAAGAAGATGGAGAGATCGAAAACAACCCGCGAGGAACGCGCCATGAGCGGCCCGGACTACTCCCACTGGCACGGGTTCTTCCAGATTTGCCAAGTCTACAAGGACATGGTCAACATCTACGAGTACCGCATCAAGCACAACGAGATTGAAGAACTGAGCACAGTGGCCGGCACCGGCCCCCTGTAAGCCGGGCTCCATCCGGTTCCACCTGATTCCGCACAAGCCGAAAAGCCCCCTCCGTTACCGGAGGGGGCTTTTTATGTGGTTGTACCCAACTGGTGGTTCGTAGAGTGCCTCTACGCCGCCTTCCCGTCAAACTCCACTTCCTTCACATTTCCGAGGTCCACCTTCTGCCTGGCCTGATACAGATCATAGGCCTGTTGCATGGCCAGCCAGCTTTCGGGACTGCGCCCGACGGCCTTGGACAGACGCAGGGCCATTTCCGGGGAAACACCGCTTTTGCGTCGCAGGACCCGATTCAGGGTTGATGGAGAAACTCCGAGTTTGGAGGCTAGAAACCGACAGCTCAAGCCATACGGTTCCATATAGACATCATGAATGAATTCACCAGGATGGGGTGGGTTATACATGGCCATCAGTGATAATCCTCATAGTTCAAGATATAGGCGTCGCCATCTTCGAAAGAAAAAGTAATCCGCCAGTTTCCGCTGATCGTAACGGACCAAATACCATCCCGGTTTCCTTTGAGAGGAAGGAGTCTGAAACCGGGGAGATCAACGTCATCAATGAATTGAGCCGTATCAATAGCTGCCAGTCTCATCCGAAGCTTCTGACCATGCTTGGCCTGAATACCTGATGTCTTTCCCGTTTCGAAAAACAATTTCAATCCTTTGTGCTTGAATGACTTGATCATATTCGATCTGTAGCATATTGCGCAACACGATACAAGCAGAACATACACCCCAAGGAGCCCTACATGCAATACGACTTCGACACCCTCATCGACCGCCGGAACACGGCCTCGGAAAAATGGGAATTCGTCCAGTACGGCGAAAACCTGGACCGCACCCGCCCCACTAACGCCTTTTTCGGCGACGACCCCATTCTGCCCATGTGGGTGGCGGATATGGACTTTGCCTGTCCTCCGGCCGTGGTTCAGGCGCTGCAGGAGAGAGTCGGACATCCCATCTACGGGTATACGGACAAGGCCGACTCCTATTTCGCCGCCGTGACCGGCTGGATGCAGCGCCGCCACGGATGGACCGTGACCCCCGAGTGGATAGTGACCACCCCGGGCGTGGTCCCGGCCCTGAATCTGCTGGTGCGCACCGTTGTCCGTTCCGGAGAAAAGGTCCTGGTCCAGACCCCGGTGTACTACCCCTTCTACGGGGCCATCGCCAACAACAATGCCGAGATCGTGCGCAATCCCCTGGTCCTTGAAGAGGGACGGTACCGCATGGATTTCGACGACCTGGAAGCAAAATGTGCGGACCCGGCCGTAACCATGGCCATTCTGAGCAACCCGCACAATCCCGTGGGCCGGGTCTGGTCCCGGGAAGAGCTGACCCAATTCGGCGAAATCTGCTCCCGAAACGGCGTCCTGGTGGTGGCCGACGAAATCCACGGCGATCTGATCATGCCCGGCAGCACCTTCACCCCCTTCGGAACTCTGGCTCCGAAACTGGCCGAAAAGGCGGTCATCTGTACCGCCCCGAGCAAGACCTTCAACCTGGCCGGCCTGCAGACCTCCAACATCATCATCGCCGACCCGGACATGCGCACACGTTTCGAGCAGACCCTCACGGCCACCGGCCTGTTCGGATTAAACCCTTTCGGCAAAGCGGCCTTGGAGGCGGCCTACACCCATGGAGAAGAGTGGCTGGGAGAACTCCTGGAATATCTGTCCGGCAACCTCGACTACATTGAAAAATTCATCGCCCGGGAAATCCCTTCCCTATCGGTGATCCGCCCCGAGGGGACCTATCTGGTCTGGCTCGACTGCCGCAGACTGGGCCTTGGCAGACATGTGTTGCGGGAACTCATGTTTGAAAAGGCCAGAGTGTATTTTGACGAGGGGTTCATCTTCGGCCCCGAAGGTGACGGGTTTGAACGGATCAACATCGCCTGCCCGAGAAGCATTGTGGTAAAGGCCATGGAAAGAATTCAAAAAGCGGTGCTGGAGTTTGAAAAGAGGTAACTGAAGTTACGCAGAGTTTTATAAATCGCGCAGAAAAATGGCTTCAGTTGTCCTTGAGAAGTGTTGATACACTTTGGATTAAACCGGATCCTTGCAAGTCGGCACAGGCCAGATGGGAGCGCCGAGCAGACGCTCGGCGCTCCCATTTTGATTCCTGCCAGCTTACCAGACTCTGAAACAATTCTGGTTGGAGCAAAATTTTCATGAAGACAGCTGAGTTCATGTCTTATCGAGATTTGACAGAAGCTGCGTAACTTCGGTTAATTCATTTTCAAACCGCTTCCATCTCCACCCGATTACGTCCGCTCTCCTTGGCGACATACAAAGCCTGGTCCGCCCGGTTGGTCAGAGTCAACTCCGTATCATCTTCCACAAATGTGGCCACGCCGAAACTGGATGTCACCGGTCTCGGAAGTGGAAAGTCATGTTCGGCAACAGCCGCCCGCAGCTTCTCTGCAAGGGCGGCTCCTTCCTGGAGTCCGCATCCCGGGGCCATGACGATGAACTCCTCACCGCCCCAGCGAGCCACGACATCCGAAGACCGAATACTTCCCGTGAGCAGAAGGGCCAGTGCCTTGAGAACATTGTCTCCGGCCAGATGACCATAGGTATCGTTGACCGACTTGAACTTGTCGATATCAAGGAGGATCACCGCCAGCGGCGTGCCGTACCGCCGGGAACGGTTCAGCTCCACGTCCAGCAGCTTGCTGAACCGCATCCGATTATAGATTCCGGTCAGGGCATCCGTGGACGCCTGCCGCTCGAGAATGCGGTTGATATG
Organism: Desulfomicrobiaceae bacterium; assembly: GCA_041685265.1. Taxonomy (GTDB): domain Bacteria; phylum Desulfobacterota; class Desulfovibrionia; order Desulfovibrionales; family Desulfomicrobiaceae; genus JAWLGC01. The sequence goes on from JAWLGC010000101.1 coordinate 5,281, forward strand.
CTCAAGGGACTCCCGGTACCTCTTCTGTTCCGTAATGTCCCCGAAGGCGATGACCGCTCCGGAATTCTCCCCGTCCGAAACAACCGGACGACAGACCACGGAAACGGGCAGAAGCCGCCCGGACTTGCAGGTAAAGACATCATCGTTGTTCCGGTACTCCTCTCCCTCCAGAATCGCCCTGCCGAGCAGGCTGTTGCCGTCACCTAGCCGGGTGCCGTCCTCACACTGTATATGGATGGTTTCATGTACCGGCCGCATCCTGAGTTCATCCTCGTCATACTCCAGCAGGTGCTCGACCTCGGGATTCATGAACTGAAGATTTCCGTCCCGGTCCACGAGCAGGACCCCCTCACCGAGCACATCTGTTACCGTCTGCAACCGCTGCTCCAGAACCGCCTTGTCCCGCAGGGATGCGATCATCCGGTTGAATGACTCGGAAAATTCCCCCAGAAAATGGACCTGCTGGCTCAAATCCCCGTCCGCCACTTGCCCGGCCTGCCAGGTCAGATGACGGAGGCTGGCCTGAAACGCCTTCAGGGGCATGGCCAGCACATTTCCCCGGCTGACCTGACTTTCCAACCGCCCGGCAGCCAGCTCTTCTGCAAACCGGTACGACTCATCCACCATCTCCGTCAGCCTGGCCAGGCGCTGCGTATCGGGATCAGTCTCCTCGCTTTCAATATCTGTCCGGGCCGGTGCAAGCCCCTCCGTGCCCATGCCCCTCTTCAGGACCCGCTGCAGTACCTCATCCAGCCGGCGCACAAAATGGAGTGCATCCATGTCACCCCTCCGCCAGACGCACATCGAAACGGCAGGTCCGGTCTCCAGTGGCCCAGCAGTCAATTTCTTTGGCAGTGAACTTCCGACCCGTGTACTCACCAAGAACACCTGCAAGAAACCCTTCATCGTAATCACAGACCGCCTCGCCGAACACCGGAAGCCCCGAGCAATCCAGATCTTCGGAAACCGTCAGGGTGAATTTCATGGCCTCGAAATCCGACACCTCGGCTCGCAGCACCCCGATCTTCAGGTCGATGAGTTTGGCCTGGAGGTCGGCAAAAAACTCGGCCGGCCCCAGGTCCGCATTCAGAACATTGCGGCAGAACTCCCGCCCGGCAAGCTCCCCGGCCTGCACAAACAACTCTGCAGCCCGCTCGATCCCCACCTCTTTGGACAGGATATCCTTGAAGGTGAACTGCATGAGCCGGTAGGCTGCTACCGAGGTTTCTTCTCCAAGATTGGGGCGCCCCACCTTCAAGTCCCCCAGATCTTCCCAGGAAAAATTATATGTATCCGACACTGTTCTCCCTCCCTGCGGACGACGGCACCAGGCCTCCCTGCAAATAGCGGCAAGCGGGCTCTTGGCACCTTGATTTTTAAGGATTGTTCCGGTTTATAGGTGACGAATGGTCATATTGCAATATTGCCGACAAACCTTGTCCCGATTTGACCCCGGCGTGGGCTGCAGGCACCGTTCCTGCATTCAACGCTCCGTCAAAACTATTCTCCTTTTTTGTGCATCAGACAGCACAAGCAGCGTAAAGCAACGCACATTTCCTGCACCATATTCAAGGACTGCTTATGACCTCCACCACCTTCACCCCCTCCCGCTTCCGGACGCTCATCCAGGCCGGGTTCACTCTCTTTTGTCTTTTTGCCGGATACCGGTTTTACCACTTCCTGCTCTGGGCCACGGGCAGGTCGGAAACCATGATTACCAAACCCGGAGCTGTGGAAGGATTTCTGCCCATCTCCGCCCTTCTGGGACTGAAACAGTTTCTGCTCACCGGCGTCTACGACCCCATCCACCCGGCCGGGCTGACCATCTTTCTGGCAGCCCTGGCCATGGCCCTGTTGTTTCGCAAAGGGTTCTGCGGGTATGTCTGCCCCGTGGGGTTTATCTCCTCTCTGCTCAAAAAAGTCGGACGCGCCCTGGCTCTGAACAAAACCCTGCCCCGCAACGTTGAATACGGCCTGCGAAGCATCAAATATATTCTCCTGGGGTTCTTCCTCTACTTCATCGGAATCAGGATGAGCCTCCCGGCGGTCAAATCCTTCCTGACCTCCCCTTACAACCTCACAGCCGATGCCCGGATGCTCGATTTTTTCCTGCACCCCTCCACCCTGTCCCTGCTCATCCTGACCGCACTGGCCATCGCCTCCCTGGTTATTCCCTATGCCTGGTGCCGCTTTCTGTGCCCCTACGGCGGTCTGCTCGGCCTGTTCTCCCTGCTCAGTCCGGTGGCGGTGCACCGGAAAGAATCGACCTGTACGCACTGTGGAACATGTGAAAAAATCTGTCCCGGATCCATCAGCATCCAGCAAAGCGGGCGGATCAACTCCCCTGAATGCGTGGGCTGCCTGCAATGCGTGCAGGCCTGCCCGGTTCACAATACTCTGATCCCGAAATGCACCGGAATCGGCCGCATCCCCTGGCCGGTGGTGGGAGCCGGAGCCGTGGCCGTGCTGCTTATTTTCTACGCCGTGGCAGCAATGACAGGACACTGGAGCCCGACCTTTCCACCGGACATGGTAAAGCGGTTCTATGCCATGTTTTCATGACCGGTAATTTCCGGATATCCACACACAAAAGCCCCGAGTGTTCGGGGCCTTTGTGTGTGGAATGGAGACAGACTTTCCGGATGGATTTCTCTTTTCCATCACGGAGCGGTCACGATATGGCCGCTTCCAGCACCGGGTCCGGCACGAAAGTCACCTTCCCCCCATCATTTTTGAACGTGCCCAGACCGTGAAACACCACGGAGTCCTTGTTCTGCAGCCCCATGGCAATGACCGCCTTGACCACATCAAAGGCCATGTAGGCTTCATCGTTGTCCTTGAACTTGTCCGGCATGGCCGTGGTCATATTGTTGACCACGTTCAGAGTGTAGTCGGTCAGCGGGTTGTCACGAACCCGCTCCCGGACCACAGCCAGGTCCGGGGCCACGATCTTGCAGTCTTCGGTACTGCACGCCATGCATACGCCTGGATAATCCTGATTCGGCATAACATCTCCTCCTGAATGAATGGATTGCAACGCGGAAATCTCCGTATTATACGTACCCACCGCTTCCAAACACCATTTACTAGGAGAGGTATGGTTACAGGGGACACACGCCCGGGGAGGAATGGGGGGCAGGAGAATAATTCTGGAAGCAACCGCCTGTATTTGCTATGAAATATCATCCATAGCCATTCAAAAAGGAATGATGTCGTATGAAACGTACCCGTGACCGGCATGCGTGGTCCAACCTCTTGGCCTGGGTTCAGGTTGCCCGTTTGCAGTTCCACCCCATGGCCTTTCTGGCCTATTCTCTTGGAGCGGTTGCCGCAGTTCCGCACGGGACCTCGTTGGAAACAGGAGTATTCTGGCTCGGCTACCTGACCATGTTCTGCATCGAATTGGGCACGGTGCTGGTCAACGAAGTTTACGACCGGGACACGGACAGACTGAACCGAAACCGGAGCCCCTTTACCGGCGGCTCGGGCATATTGATCACAGGGCGGCTTACGGTGCCGGCCGTCCGCCGAGGCGCCGGAATGTGTTTCGGCACGGCAGTGCTCGCGGCCCTTGCGACGCTGCTGACCAGCGCCGTGCCGCACCCGGCAGAAGTACTCGCGTATCTGCTCGTGGGACTGGGATTGGGGATTGGATACACCATGCCGCCTCTACGACTTTCGGCCCGTGGTCTGGGAGAGGCGACCGTGGGCTTCACCCATTCGTTCTACCTGATCGGATATGGCTACCTGCTACAAAACGGCATTCCGTTCGACAGCGAGGTGATACTGCTTGCATTGCCTGTCTTTTTTTCCGTGCTGGCGGCCATCCTGCTGGCCGGACTTCCGGATCTGGGGGCGGACAGACGGGTCCGTAAAAAAACACTGGCCGTGCGCTTCGGCCCGCGGATTACGGCAGAACTGGCAGCCGGCTCCAGCCTGATGTCCCTGGCCGCAGTTCTCCCCCTCGCCCTGCTCGGCCCTCTCCCGATATCCGTTTCCGCATGGTATGCCGGCTGCAGCGGCCTGCACGCCATGGTCCTGGTGGCAGCTATCGTCGGGGTGATACGCCGGCGCGCCTTCAACACACGCATCGACACGGTCCTGCAACTGGCCCTCAGCCACATTCTATGGACCGTGCTCGTCCCCCTGGCGGGGCTGTGGTAGG
>JAWLGC010000102.1:0-9438 GCA_041685265.1 Desulfomicrobiaceae bacterium
CCCACGGATGAAGACTCCGACTATGTGAAAAAAGAAAAATACGCACAGATCGAAGAGCACGGCACCGGAACAGTCGAGACCAGATGGCTGCACAAGGACGGCCGTATTCTGGACATCCTCCTGAGTTCCACCCCTGTCGACTTCAAGGACTGGTCCAGGGGGGTCACCTTCTCGGCCCTGGACATCACCGAACGAAAAGAGTGGGAGACGGCCCTGCAGGCGGCAAAAACAAAGGCTGAAACAGCCAGCCGGGCCAAGTCGTCCTTTCTGGCCAACATGAGCCATGAGCTGCGCACTCCCCTGAACGGATTGCTGGGCATGATGCAACTGCTTCAGACAACACCCATGGATGAAGAACAGCAGGAGTATACACGCAAGGCCCTGTTGTCCGGCACCCGACTCACGGATCTCATCGGCGACATCCTGGACCTGTCCCGCATCGAATCCGGAAAAATAACCCTGCAAAACAATCCGTTCCGCCCATGCTGCCTCATCCATGAACTCGAAGACCTGTTCGGCCTGGCCGCCGAGAACCAGGACCTCGACCTGCAGATCGAATGTGATGAAAACGTCCCCCCCAGGCTGCTCGGTGACGACCAGCGACTCCGGCAGGTGCTCTACAATCTGGTCGGCAACGCCCTCAAATTCACTCCATCCGGGTTCGTGCGCGTCAGTGCGACCCGGCTCCCGGACCAGGCTGCATCACGCTGTCGCATTCTGTTCACGATCAAGGATTCCGGGATCGGCATCGCACAGGAAAACCAGGACCGGATTTTCGAGACCTTCACCCAGTCGGAAAACACCTTCACCCGGCGATATCAGGGAGCCGGGCTCGGTCTGTCCATCGTCAAAGAACTGGTCATACTCATGGGGGGAACCATTACCGTGTCCAGCGACCCCGGACATGGAACCGAATTCTGCCTGTCCATCCCCTTTTCGTTGCCAGGGGCAAAAAGCAGACCATCTCCCCGGACGGACAGCCTGGAAAAAAATCAGGCCGGCATGCCGGAAACAGCCCTTGTGGTCGAAGATGATCCGGTCAGCCGAACGTTTCTGCAACGCATGCTTGAAAAACAGGGCCTTGCCGTTACCGTTGCCGACAACGGTCGATCGGCCCTGGATCTTCTCATGAAAACCCCGGTGGACTGTATCTTCATGGACATCCAGATGCCGGTCATGGACGGCATTGAGGCCACCAGGACCATTCGGACCGCACCGGAATTCACCCACCTGGCCGATGTTCCCATCGTCGCCCTGACCGCCTACGCCATGTCCGGCGACCGGGAAAAATTCCTTGCGCAGGGCATGTCCGGCTACCTGTCCAAACCGGCAAGCACCGAACAGCTGGAGCAGGTGCTGAACGGCCTGCATGCTTCACCAGGATAAGCTCGCCGCACAAAAAAAAGCGGAGGCCGCAATCACGGCCTCCGCTTCAAAAAAAATACGTCTCGCTCTCCTACGCATCAATTCCGGCCAACAGTTCCTTCAGCTTCTGCAGAGACAACGGCTTGGTCAGGTAGCCGGTCATTCCCGCTTCAAGCAGGACCTCCCGGTCACCTTCAAGAGCATGAGCGGTCACGGCGATGATGGGAATGTCTTTGGGCAGTGTTCCGGACACATCATTCCTGATCCGTTTCGTGGCCTCGATGCCGTCCATGACCGGCATCTGCACATCCATGAGCACACAGTCGAAATCCTTTCCCCGCAAGGCCTCCACAACCTGAACCCCATCGGTGACCATCACGGGCTCATGCCCAAGGTGCTCCAGACATTTCCGGATGGCCACAAGATTGACCCTGTTGTCCTCGGCCACCAGAACGCGAAGAGCCCGAAATGCAGTCTCCGCAGCGGCAGTCACCTCCACTACTTCCCGGACATCTTTTTCCGGAGTCGAATCCCCTGTCACCGGCAGCTGCAGGGAGATCCAGAAAGTCGACCCTCTGCCCGGTTCGGATTCCACGCACAGACTTCCCCCGATTCGCTGCAGCAACTTTCCGACGATGGTCAAGCCCAATCCTGTTCCCTGATATTTCCGGGAGTTGGATTCGTCTCCCTGGACAAATGGGGAGAAAATCCGCTTGAGCTCATTCTCATCCATGCCGATCCCGGTGTCCGCAACACAGATATGGACCCACTTTCCGTCGAACATCTTATTTCGCCAGACATCCACAGAGATGCTCCCCTGGTCCGTAAACTTAAGAGCATTGCCCAGAATATTGATCAACACCTGTCGGACGGACTGTCGGTCGCCCCGCACGACTGTGCGGGCCGAGTCATCGAGCCCAAAATGGAAGTCAAGGGAATCGGCCCGCGCCTGCGAAACGAAGATATCACACACATCCCTGTGCAGAAATTCTTCCAGATCAAACTCCTCATCCAATAATTCCCGGCTTTCACTTTCAATCTTTGCCAGATCAAGAATGTCGCCGATGATGTCCAACAGATTATTGCCCGACAAGGCAGCCAGTTCCACAAGCTCCTGCTGAGAGGGGGCCAGCCCCCCTTTTTCAAGAAGTTCAAGCATACTCAAAACGCCGTTCAGCGGCGTTCTGATCTCATGGCTCATGTTGGCCAGAAATGTTGTTTTGGCTCTATTGGCTGCTTCGGCCCTGAACTTTTCATATTCCAGGTCCCTGGTACGATCCTGCACCAGCTGTTCCAACTCCTCGTTGCTCCGGGCAAGACTCTCACGCGCCTCGATCTCCCTGTCCATGGGAACCAGGGTGCACAGGATCGTGGCCGTTCCCACCGACTCCAGAAGAGCCAGATCCACCCGGACCCAACGGGCCTCCCCCCGCATCGTCGCAAGTTTCACCTCCTGGCGCTGCGGCTCCCCGCCGGTCAGAAGCTCCCTGAGTATCCCGGAAAAACGGTGTTCATATCCCGGCCCGATAAAGGTCTGCATCCTGATTCCGGGCATCCCGGCAACCCTGCCGAGAATATTGCGCCCCGCCTGATTGATCTCTTTGATCCCGCCGGACGGGTCGAGCACCACGTATCCCACAGGGGCGTGATAAAACACACGGCTGAGATATTTTTGTGATTTCTCAAGTTCGTTGCGGGCTGCCAGCAGTTCGTCATTCTGGATCTCCAGCTCCACCTGGTGCACCCGCAATTCATGCACCAGGTCTTTGGAAACGTTTTCCCCTCCGGTTCCGCATTCGGAGTGCTCGAAAACCTGCTCCTCGGCCTGCTCACGAAGCAAGGATACGGAAGAAGGCTTTGAGTGATCGGCACCTGACATGATAAAATTCTCCCCCCTTCTTTTGAAACAACATCGCGGGCACGGCCACGATTCCCGCTCTCACCCCCGACCCGAAATCCTCATCAACCGTCCCGGTGCTCCGACACGCTCTCCTCCCCGCTCATGTATCGATCCCATTCCACATCCTGGATGGTGAACACGACGGTTTCCACTTCCCCGTAGGCATCAAATGAGGGGCTGCCCATAAAATTGAACATATCTTCAGACCCATCATCTCTGACACACCGAACCAGCCACCTGGTAATGGGCTTTTTTTGGGTAAGGGCATCCGCAAGGGGGTTATATAACTCCGTCAACGGAGTACCGTCGACGTCCCTGAAAATACACTTCCCTTCCGTCAAATAATCCGTAAACGGAGCCTGCTGCTCCCACCCCAGCAGAGTCCTGGCCGAGGTGTTGGAAAACAGAACCATGCCCTGCCCGTCAACCATCAGCTGGGCCATATTACTGTTCTCCAAAACGTTTATGAGCAGCTTGTTACGCTCTTCCAGGGCAAGTTCGATTTGCTTCTGCTCAGTAATATTGACCAGGGTCACCACAACACCGTCCATGACCCCATGTTCATTTCGAAAGGGCAGTGCGCGCATCAAAAACCATTTGCTTCCGCTTCTGACCACTCTCTGGGTGGAATTTGCTCCGGCTATGACCTGGGCCACATCTTCCGGAAGCTCATCCAGCACCGGATTCGTCAGGTCCGTGAGAGGACGACCGATATCCTGATCGATAATATTGGTTTCCATGCTCACTTTCGGAGTGAACTTTCGAATACGCATACGGGAATCAAGGAAGATGGTTGCGATATCCGTGCTCCGCATGAGATTGGTCATATCGTTATTCAAAATACTCAGTTCCATAACCTTGGCCTGATATTCGGAATTGACCGTATTGAGCTCCTCATTAACGGACTGCAGTTCCTCATTCGTTGATTGAAGCTCTTCATTGGCAGCCAACAATTCTTCATTACTTGCCTGAAGTTCCTCATTAGCAGTTTGCAGCTCTTCCACAGTAGCCTGAAGATTTTCCCTGGAAAACTGAACTTCCTGCTCCAGTTCATTTATTCTTTGATTTAAGAAATCAGCCTGATCATCCTTACATTCAACCTTCATTTCCCGAACAGACAATTCATCAATCATGATGGTAAAAAAAATCTTTTTATCATCAAGCTCAATAAAATCAACAGATACACCAACAGTCAGATTATCATCATTCTTACTGTATTGAACATTATTATATACAGCTGTTTCCTTTTCTTTTTTACAGCGATAAATCCCAGAAGAAACGACAAGGGAGAGGGGCCTGGGCAGCATAGTCAAAACATCAAGACTGACATTTCCCATTGGAAAATGAAGATATTTCGAAGCATCTCCAAATGTCTGCACAAGCTCCCTGTCACTGTTGAGAACCAGTACCGCCTTGCTCACCTTGCTCAACAAGGCATGGTAGTAGGCCTCCCTACTTTCATAGGTGTGCGGAACCGGAAAATCCGTGCCGCCGGCAACGGGCCTGCCGATTCGCTCCATGAGATTGTGCCCCGAGGAAGAAAAAACAATGGGGTCCTTGAGGGGAGCGCCTCCGACCTCCGTATGCTGATAAATTCTGGCTTTCGAATCCAGATCCATAAACGCCCCGCTCATTTCGCCGACACTTTCACTCGTGCCAAGGACAAGAAATCCCTCCGTGTTGAGCGCATAATTGAAAATGGACAAAGCCTTTTTCTGCAATACCGGCTGAAAATAAATCAAGAGATTACGGCAGGAAACAAGATCAATCCGGGTAAAGGGCGGGTCCTTGACCAGATTTTGAACCGCAAAGACCACAAGTTCCCGAATGCACTGCTTGACCCTGAAGGTCGAAGTCCGTTTCTCGAGATATTTGCTCAGAAGCCGCACATCCACATCTGCGGCAATGCTGTCCGGATACACGCCGGCACCGGCCAGTTCCAGGGCCCTTCGATCGATATCCGTGGCAAAGACCTTGATGTCGCAGGACAGATTGTTCCGGTCTCTGTAGTCGTGCAGCAGCATGGCGATGGAATAGGCTTCCTCCCCCGTGGAGCAGCCCGGAACCCAGACCCGCACCTCGTGGGACTTCCGTTCCCCGGCCTGCCTGAACAGTTCCGGAACAACCTTCCGGCTCACCACCTCGAACATGAAACTGTCCCGAAAAAACTTGGTCACGCCGATAAGCAGATCCCGAAACAGACTGTCCATCTCATCGGTATTGTGCAGCAGATACGCAAGATAGTCGGAAACCGTTCGGCTCTGAACAATCCCCATCCGTCTCTCGATGCGCCGGATGACCGTATTTTTCTTGTAATACTGAAAATCGACGGAGGTCTTGGCGGCGACGACGTCAAGCAGCCGACTCATACTTTCGGTCTCCGTCTCGATGGGGCGCTCCTGCTTGCGCGGATCGATGAACGGATGACGCACAAATTTGAGCAGGGCATCGGGCATCCTGTCCGGAGAGAGGACATAGTCGGCCAGCCCGGTGTTTATGGCTGAACGGGGCATGCCGTCGAACTGGGCCGAGTCCTCGTCCTGGACCATGATCATGCCGCCGTTTTCCTTGATGTTCCGGATGCCCCGGGTGCCGTCACTGCCGGTTCCGGAAAGCACGATGGCAACGGCCTTGTTCTCCTCGGCCTCGGCCAGGGAACGGAAAAAGATATCGATGGGCAGGTTCAGACCGTGGCTGTGATCCTGTTCGGGCAGAAACAGATGTCCGTCCTTGAGGGTCAGATTTTTTTTGGGAGGGATAAGATAGACCCGGTCCGGCTCCAGCCGCACTCCCGACGAAGCCTGCGTCACGGGCATTACGGTGTGTTTGGAGAGCAGTTCGGCCATCATGCTCTTGTAGTCCGGCGACAGATGCTGGACCACCACGAACGCCAGTCCGCTGTCTGAAGGCATGTTTTTAAAAAACTGCTGAATGGCGTCGAGCCCTCCGGCCGAGGCTCCGATACCGATCACATAGTCCGGCCTGGAACTCTCGGACTCGGAACACCGGGAGGAGGTTGGATTCTGGCTGGAAGATGCTTTCATGATGAGATATCCGGAATGTTTGAATTAAAGAAAGGAAGCTGCTGCTCACTCCACCTGCAGTGCCCACGGCAGATCAAAGGAAAACGTGCTTCCCCTGCCGAGTTCGCTCTCCACCCGGATCGCCCCTCCATGGGCCTCCACGATCCGTTTGCAGATGGCCAGCCCCAGGCCGAAGCTTTGGCGGCCCTTGTCGTGGGCGCCCTTTCCGGAACGGTACTCTCCGAAAATGGTCTCCAGATCTTCAGCCGGGATACCCGGACCAGAGTCCTGTACGGAAAAATGCAGACCGCCGTTTCGCTTCTGCACCCGCACCTTGATTTCGGCCCCCGGCTCGGAAAATTTGAGCCCGTTGCCGATCAGGTTCCCCAGCACCTGCTCGATACGGACCAGATCGAGATTCGCCACGGACAGCTCAGGGGCAGTAGCGAACCGTACCGGAATCCCCTTCTGGGTTCCCAGCACGCCATGCACCCGCATAACCCGTCTCTCAAGCTCTGCAAGCTGAATATCTTCGAAATGCAGTTCAAAGGAGCCGCGCTGAATGGTGGCATAATCAAGGAGGCTGTTCAAAAGGTTAAGGGAATCCTCGGCCGTTTCCCGGATCATAGTCAAAAACTCCCGGGTCTCGTCCGGGGCCGGGGCCTCTTCCTCCAGCAGCAGGTCGGCCAGACTTCTGATCCCGCCAAGAGGATTGCGCAGATCATGGGCGGCCATCCCCAGAAACCGGTCCTTCTGGTCACTGAGATCTTTCAGTTCAATGTTGGCCCGCTCCAACTCGGCAGTACGCAGAGCCACCCGCTCTTCGAGCTCCTCGTTGGCACTCTTCAGGCTCTCCACCAGCCGCTTGTTCTCAGTACGCAATCTGTGAAACTGAAAGGCATCGGCAATAAGAATATCCAGTTCAGCCGCGTTCCACGGCTTGGTGGCGTACCGAAACACCTCACCCTTGTTGATGGACTCAATGACCGCATCGATATCCGCATACCCGGTCAACAGAATGCGAACCGCATCCGGGTGCAGCCTCCGGGCCTGTTCAAAAAATTCTGTTCCGGTGGTTACAGGCATGCGCTGGTCCGACACGATGACATCTATGGGCATGGACTCCATCTTCTTCAGAGCTTCCCCGGCAGAGGTTGCCACGCAGACGTCATACTTTTTGCGAAACTGCCGCCACAGGGTTTTCAGAATTTCCGGCTCGTCATCCACAACCAGAAGCACGCCGCCCTGTTTCGGGTGCCGTGCCGAAGTTTCCTGGAGAGTCATCTCTTGATATCCTTAGGGATGGTAATGGTGAAGGTGGAGCCGATACCCGACTTCGAATCCACGGCAATGGTGCCGCCATGCATTTCCGCAATAATCTTGTACGCCAGGGAGAGCCCGAGTCCGGTTCCGCTGCCCACCGGTTTGGTGGTGAAAAACGGATCAAAAATCCTGTCCCGAATCTCGGGAGGGATACCGCAACCGGTGTCCGCAAAGGTCAACAGGACATTCTCATGGTCCTCGGCTCCGGAAATGGTCAGTACCCCGCCCCTTTCCATTGCCTGAACCGCATTGAGGATCAGATTCAAAAACACCTGATCCAGTTCGGCCGCATAGCATTCCACCTGCGGTAATTGCCCCGGATCGAGGTCGGTTCGAATATCTTTTTCCTTGATGGCCGAGCCCGCAATGGTCAAGGCGCTTTCAATCCCCTCACGAAGATCCATCAGCTTCAGAGCAGCCTGATCATGCCGGGAAAATGTCCGCAGATCCTTGACTATTTTTTCGACCCGGGATGTCCCATCGGCCATGCCGTTACACAAATCATCAAAATCCTCCAGCAGAAAATCCACGTCGAACTCGTCACGAACACCTTCGAGAAGCTCTCCGGCATCCTCCCCGGCCCGCTCGGAAAGCAGCGACTCAAGCCTCATGTATGCAGCGGACAGATCCCCGAACGCCTCACGGACATTGTGGATGTTTCCGGTCACAAAAGAAACGGGGTTGTTGATCTCGTGGGCCACCCCGGCCACCAGACTGCCGAGGCTGTTCATCTTCTCGGAATGGATAAGCATGGCCTGGGTTTCCCGCAGTTCCTTGAGGGTTCGCTCCAGATCCCGCTTCTTCCGGATCAGATCCCGCTGCAGGTTGTGCACTTCCTGATTGAGCAGCACCATTTCCTTATTCAGGCGATCAAGCTCCAGGACATCGAACTCGCACAGAAACAACAGCTGCCCGCCCCGCCGGTACACCCGGGCATTGGTGGTCAGCGTGAAATCAAGGCCGTTGCCCGTGGTCAGGACGCCGTCAAAGACCGGACCCTCCCCCTCGGGACGTTCCAGAAAAGCGGAAAATCCCGGGTTGATCAGATACGCAGCAGGATCGTGCTCCCGGCCTGCTCCAAGGAGATAGGCCATCCCGGCATTGGCATACTCGAGATGCCCGTTTTCGGCAAAAACCCCCACGGCCAGGGCCGAACTTCGCTGTACTCCTGCCTGGAGCTCCCGGGCCCATGGATACAGGACCGGGAGCTCCTTCATTTCCCTGAAAACAGACTCATGCATGAGACGGTACGAAGTTGTCGGCCGCATCAAAGGCCTCGTCGCTTAACAGGGTAAACACGGGCAGATTGACGATCATCCAGTGGTACAGGGGGTAGACCGGCTTGTACCCGTCGGGACTCAGCTCCTTTTTGAGCAGTTCCACCCAGTTGTTAAGCTGAGCCGACCAGTACGGAGGCTGAAATCCTCTGGAGCGGTAGGAACGGAACACCCAGAGCACGGTTTCCACCAGCATCTCGGGGTTGGGGTTCTGCAGGTAAGACTCCACGAACCGGGCGTGATTAGCGTGGTTGTCCTGCATGAGGGTGAGGTTGTTTTCGCCCACCAGTTCGACAATATCGGGTCGGTCGAGCATGATGGTGTTTAATTTGGCAACCATCTCGTCCCGTTTTGCGGCGTGTTCGGCCAGGTCGGATTGGGTTGCCAGGGGGATAAGGGCGGCGGTGCGGAGCAGTTCCTGTTTGTTCATATTGGTTCTCTTTGGGATTGAGGTGATGGGACCCATGGGACGGATGGGACCGATACGACCCATATCTTTCTTCCTTCGCGCTTCTTCGCGTCCTTCGCGGTAAGATTCTTTCACCACGAA
>JAWLGC010000103.1:0-9071 GCA_041685265.1 Desulfomicrobiaceae bacterium
AGCGTATGTGGAGCGAGTGGGGCGGGTGCTGCAGGAGAAGGTGCCCAGGCGGAAAGATCGGCCGGCTCACGGCTTCAAGGGAGTGACGGGTCTGTGTACACTCAAGCGGCTGGCCCCGGGATAGACGGGTGATGAAGATCGACAACTGACCCGGGATTGTGCCCGCAGGGGAATATTGTGTGTTCCCGGGGATGGGTGCGCTCTTTTGATACCGGTTGAGAGAATTGAATGTATGAGCCTGCGGCTTTCGAAGTTTTTCGGGACAGCAGGCTCTTTTTTTGTCTGCAGCCGGAGGGGTGAGGAGGGGTGAGGAGCAGGTAACAGGGGGGGAATGTGGGTGTGAGGGGATTGTGTGTATAATCTGCCTGACCCTTTTTTTCCTTTTTTTCTTGCGGAAACCGGCAAACCCATGGCCGCTGTCTGCCACGGGCCGCAGCTGCTGGCTGCCGCCGGCGTGCTCAAGGGGCGGTCCTGCTCGGCCTACCCGGCCGTGGGTCCGGATGTCGCCTGTGCCGGAGGGGTGTGGGCGGAGGTGGATATCGACAAGGCGTATGTGGACGGCAACCTGGTCACGGCCCCGGCCTGGCCCGCCCATCCGGACTGGCTCAGGAAGTTTCTGGAGATTCTGGGGACAAAGATCGAGTTGTAACGCGGGTGGGATTGGCCGGGTTTTAAGAAAGAGGGAAAAAGCGGTAACACCGCGAAGGACGCGAAGAGGCGCGAAGGAAGAGGGATGTTGCGATAAAGTCATCGCCTGAATTCAGGGCTGTGCGGCAATTGTTGTCGTAGAGACAAGGCATGCCTTGTCTCTACGAAATGACGGCAATCAGCTCGAGGCCAATCAGACGATGTGCGTAGCATCAGTTACCCAAAAAAACGGCCTTATCCGCAAGGATGCGGATAAGGCCGTTTTTTTGGGGATAAAGGCGACGGGGAAGGGCTTCCTTTTCGTTACCGAGCATATGTGAATTTGCTGCTCCCGTAACATCTTGAATTTTAGATGTAAATATCTTGTTTATGAAAGAAAACCGGATGAACCAAGTATGTTTCATGCAGTATTTTTCCGTGTTGGACAGCGTGGCTTTACGGGTAGGCCATAAACAACCCGGTACGCTGCTACGCATAGAGACATTCCCCCTTTTTGAAAACCGATACAACCTCAAGCTGTTGGTCCAAGGCTACAAGATCCGCCTGGTACCCTTTGCCGATCCTCCCATACTCCGTATCCATTCCAAGAGCCTGCGCCGGGTACAGACTGGCCATGCGCAGGGCTTCGGCCGGTTCCACCCCCGCATACGCAACACAATTGCGCACGGCCTGATCCATGGTCAGCAGAGACCCTCCGATAGTCCCACCCTCGGTTACACATTTTCCCTCCTTGACGTAGACTCTCTGTCCCCCGAATTCAAAGTGGGTGATATCTGATCTCACTGCAGGTGTGGCATCGGTTACGAGGAAAAGCTTTTCCCCCAGTATCTCCTTGGCCAGGATTATATTCTCCCAGGCCACATGGACGCCGTCGGCAATGATGCCGGTCCAGGGTTTTTCCAAAAATACCGCCCCCAGCAAGCCCGGTTCGCGTCCCTTTAGCGGTTCCATGGCGTTGAAGAGATGTGTGGCCATGTGTATGTTTTGCCGGAACATTTCTCGTGCCCGGCTGCAGTAAACCGAGCTGTGCCCGGCAGAGATTCGGATATCCGCATGGTTGAGCTGTTCGATCTGATGCTGCTGGACCTGTTCAGGTGCCAGGGTACACATGCGCACAACCTTGTTGCCATATCTTTTTATCAGGGCAAGCATGTCCTCATCCGGGGGACGGATCATTCCAGGGTCATGTATTCCCCGACGTTCTAGGTTCAGCCAGGGGCCTTCAAGGTGGAGGCCGAGAACCGTTTCCCGGGCGTGTTCGCGGTAGTCCTGAACAACCTTCATGGCCGTGGTCATGTCCGTATCCGATGTGCTGATGAGGGCAGGGAGAAAACCGGTGCAGCCGGTTGGCAGCATGGTCCGGCACATGGTGTCCAGGGTTTCGGCACAAATGTGGTCATTGAACAGCCTGCCGCCACACCCGTTGATCTGCAGGTCTATGAATCCCGGAGTGAGGATGGCGCCGTGCATGTCTTCGGTGTTCATGTCCGAGGGCAGTGTCGTGGCCTTTACGATATCGGCAATCCGTTTTTTGTCGATGACTACCGCGTAATCTTCAAGAATATCGCGGCCGGTATACAGGGTACAATGGGTGAGTGCGTGCATGGGATATTCCGGTGTCTCTAAATATTATCTTGATTTGATTGATAAAGATTGAGATATGGACATGGCCCTTCTACTGAGGGGTATGATGGAAGGAAAGCATTTTTGCATCCGCGGTTACTGAAAATACCAGCACAAACATGAGGTACGAAGAAATGCGTATTCTGGAAGGTTTGCAGAAGCTTGGGCGAGCGCTTATGCTGCCCATTGCCGTACTGCCCGTTGCAGCACTGTTATTGCGTCTGGGGGCGGGCGACCTCCTTGATCTCCCTTTTATATTCAAGGCGGGAGAGGCAATCTTCACGAACCTGCCGCTTATCTTTGCCGTGGGTGTATCTGTGGGTATCTCCCG
The DNA here is from genome assembly GCA_041685265.1 of Desulfomicrobiaceae bacterium. Lineage (GTDB taxonomy): Bacteria > Desulfobacterota > Desulfovibrionia > Desulfovibrionales > Desulfomicrobiaceae > JAWLGC01. The sequence goes on from JAWLGC010000103.1 coordinate 2,603, forward strand.
GGACAATGCCGGGGCTGCAGCCCTGGCCGGGGCCATCGGGTATCTCGTGTTTACGGCGGCCATCGGCAGTTTCAGCGAGACCATCAATATGGGCGTGCTCTCGGGGATTATCATGGGTGTGGTTGCCGGGCTGATGTATAACCGGTTTTATCGGGTCAACCTGGTGGAGTGGCTGGCCTTTTTCGGGGGACGCCGGTTTGTGCCCATAGTCACTGCCGGCTGCGCTGTCCTTCTGGCGTACATCTTTCATTTTGTCTGGCCTTTGGTGCAGGCGGGTATCACTGCCACAGGCACCTGGATTATCGGCTCCGGTCCCATGGGAACCTTTGTCTACGGGGTCTTGAACCGGTTGCTTATTCCCACCGGGCTGCATCATATTTTAAATAATGTGGTCTGGTTCCAGTTCGGCGAATTCACCAATACGGCGGGACAGCTTGTGCAGGGTGATCTGCACCGTTTTTTTGCGGGCGACATGACGGCCGGCGGATTCATGGCCGGCTTTTTTCCGGTGATGATGTTCGGCCTGCCCGCCGCCTGTCTGGCCATGTACACCACGGCGCGTACCGAGCGCCGGGCTGCTGTGGCGGGTATTCTTTTCTCCGTAGGATTTACCGCCTTTCTGACCGGGGTGACCGAGCCGGTGGAATACCTGTTCATGTTTCTGGCCCCGGTGCTCTACGGAATCCACGCACTGCTCACCGGGCTCTCCCTGGCCGTATGTTCCCTGCTGAACGTCAAGCTGGGTTTTGGTTTTTCTGCAGGGGCCATCGATTATGTGCTCAACTACGGGCTGGCCACCAAACCTTTGCTGGGGTTGCTCATCGGGGGCGTGTATTTTGTGGTCTATTATTTTCTATTTGTGCTGACCATCAAGGGATTTGATATCAGGACCCCCGGCCGTGACCCAGGGGAGAATGGTGTTCAGGATGACATCGTAGCAGTTCCTGCGGACAGGGATATTGCGGCGCTTGCCTCAGACTGTGCCCGGGCTTTGGGCGGATTGTCCAATCTTGAATCCATTGATTCCTGTATTACCCGGTTGCGGCTGGTGCTGTCCGATCCTGCCCGTGTGGATGAAGCTGCATTGAAAAATCTTGGGGCCCGGGGAGTGATCCGTGTGGGGGAAAAGGGGGTGCAGGTGGTCCTTGGACCCCGGGCCGAGCTGGTGGCCATGGCCATGAATGCCCTGCTTGCTGAAGATGGCGCGTGTGCGGTGAGCACCGGGTGCAGGATTTTTGCTCCTGTGGACGGGAGCATTGTCCCTCTTGAAGAGGTGCCTGATCCTGTTTTTGCCGAGAAAACCGTGGGGGATGGCGTGGCCCTTATTCCTGCCGGGGACACCCTGCGGGCTCCGGCTGATGGACGTATCGGCTCCATTCCTCCTGCCAATCATGCCTTTACGATGCTTACTGACGATGGGCTTGAGGTCTTTGTGCACCTGGGCATTGATACCGTGACCCTCAAAGGGGAAGGATTCTCCCGTAGCGTTGAACCCGGAGCGCGGGTCAAAAAAGGCGACATTGTTATCCGGTTTGATTTGGATGCGATCAAAGACAGGGTAGAATCCGTGATCACTCCGGTGGTTGTGGGCAATCTGGACGATTTCGGCCCCATGAAACGCTCCCGGGGTGTGGTCAGGGCAGGAAAGGATGTCCTTTTCCGGGTAGACAAGAAAAAATAAGGATAGCACGTGACCCTACTAACAACGGTTCTTCGGGCAGAAAACGGGCTGCATCTTCGGCCTGCAGCTGCGTTCGTCAAACTGGCCCAGGGTTTTGAGGCTGATATTGTCGTCAGTTCCGGCAGCAGGCAGGCCAACGCAAAAAGCCTTTTCAAGCTTCAGCTTCTGGGGCTGGCCAAGGGCATGGAGGTGCGTATCGAGGCCACCGGGAAGGATGAGGATGTGGCTGTGGATATGTTGACCAAATTTCTCACCGCCCTGGAGTGACATATATGGAAGCACCCATGTGTAACGGAATTTCCGTTTCTCCCGGGCTGGTCATGGCCGAGGCCCGGCTTATTCGCACTGATCCTGTGGAAATTGATCGTACTCCCGTAGCTGTGGAGCAGGTGGAACAGGAATGTGCGCGTTTTCAACGTGCAGCGCGCGAAGCCGTTGTGCAGCTGACCGCAATCATAACCCGGGTGACCTCTTCTGTGGGCCCGGACAAGGCGGCTATCTTTGAGGGCCAGCAGGTGCTGGTAGAGGATGCGGAGTTGGTTCATTCCGTGCTGGCAGAGATCCGAGAGCACCGCCTTTCCGCGCCGGCGGCCGTGCACAAGGTTCTGGAAGAGCATGCAGTCACTTTGGAAGCGTTTGATGACGCGTATCAGCGTGCACGGGCCGTGGATATACGGGATCTCCTGGAACGGTTGGTGGGTAATTGTCAGGGCACAGGTTCTGCCGGGTTGGGAGTTCTGGAGGGCGAGGGGATTCTGGTGGCCGGGGAGTTGTCCCCTTCTCGGATGGCCATGCTCGATGTCACCAAGGTCAAGGGAGTCATCACCGAGTGCGGGAACAGCACCTCGCATACGGCGATCATGGCCGCCGCCATGGGCATCCCCGCCATTGTGGGCGTTAACGACGCAACCCGGCTGATACATGAAGGTGACCTCATTATCCTGGATGCCGAAGAAAATGTGATCCGTATCAATCCTTCCAGGGAGCAACGAAGATATTTCAAGGTCCGAGCCGAGGCATACCTTCAATCAGGAATCGTTCTGGACGCCTTGCGTGACCTGCCTGCCGCCACCACGGACGGGGTGCGCATTACCCTGGCTGCCAACATCGGTTCGCCTGCGGATATCTCCTCTGCCCTGAAACAGGGAGCCCAGGGCGTGGGTCTGTTCCGGGTGGAGTTTCTGTTCATGGGACAGAGCCACCCCCCCGGCGAAGAGGAGCAGTATCAGGCCTTCAAGACCGTGGTGGAGGGGATGGAAGGGGCACCTGTTGTCATTCGTATTCTGGATGTGGGCGGGGATAAGGACCTGCCGTATCTGGATCTGCCCCGGGAGCACAATCCTTTCCTCGGCTGCAGGGGGATCCGTTTGTGTTTTGCACGTCCCGATCTGCTGCAAACACAGCTTCGGGCATTGCTCCGGGCCGGGGTGCACGGTGATGTGCGTATCCTCGTGCCCATGATCGCTTCCGTGGAAGAAGTCCGGACATTTAAAACATTGCTGAACCGGGCCAGGCAATCTCTGGAACGCGACGGTATTCTTCACCCAGAGACAATGCCTTTGGGGGTGATGATTGAAACCCCGTCCTCCGTCTACCTCGCTCCCCACTTGGCCCGTGAAGTTGATTTTTTCAGCATGGGAACCAACGACCTGACCCAATACACCCTGGCCGTGGACCGGACCAGCGACGATCTGGCAGACATGTACGACCCCCTGTCTCCCGCTGTGCTCTTGAGTATACAGCACACCGTGGATGCTGCCCGCATGCAGGATAAACCCGTCTGCGTCTGTGGTCAGATGGCCGGAGATGTGCCTTCGGCTCTACTGCTTATAGGTATGGGCGTGGAGGAGTTGAGCATGAGTCCGGTGCATATCCCCCGGGTCAAGCAGGCCATCCGTACGCATCGCCATGCCGATCTCCGTGAGATGGCCCGTAAAATATTGACCCTGGCAACGGTTGAGGAAGTCAGGGAACGGCTCTTTATGTAACAGGAAGACAGGGACAGGCGCATAATGCTGGCATACCCCGAGTTTTCATGCTACAGGGCCGGTCTCCGTTTCCGGAGTAATCGGGTCCAGGGCGTATGTGGAGCGAGTGAGGCGGGTGCTGCAGGACAAGGTGCCCAAGCGAAAAGAGCGGCCGGCTCACGGCTTCAAGGGCGTGACCGGTCTGTGTACGCTCTTTTGATGCCGGTTGAGAGAATTGTATGTATGAGCCTGCGGATTTCGAAGTTTTTCGGGACAGCAGGCTCTTTTTTTGTCTGTAGACGAAGGGGTGAGGAGCAGGGAAAAAGGGGGATAAGGGGGAGGATGCGGGTGGGAGCGGGATTGTGTGTATAATCTGCCTGACCTTTTTTTCCCAATTGCTTAGCGCCGTTGGGCTTAGAAGAAAAATTCGATCATGTATTTTAACGCTGTGAAGAGTATTACACAGCAAAGCATGCTTTTGATGACCCTGGCCGGGACAAATTTCTGACATCTTGCACCGAAATACATGCCGGCCATGCCCCCGATTCCGAAAAGAATGCCGAGTCCCCAGTCCGGAGCCACGGAGATGTCGGGATAAAATGGAGCGATGGCCTGATAAAAAATCACCCCGGCCACCGAAGTGACAAAGGTTCCCATGAGAGCAGCTCCGGATACAGTGTAGATCGGAAGACCGAAAAAGGTCACGAAAAAGGGTGCTATGATGGCCCCTCCACCAATACCGTACACCCCTCCGATCACCCCGACGACCAGGCTTAGGGCAAAGATGGCCATGGTTGAGAATCCGAACTGTTCGCCATAAAATTCATACTCGATCCGTCGCAGAGAAAAGTGCACCACCCGAACCGCCGGAAGAGTCGATCGGCGCGCGGTTCCGGCCTCTCTGTGCTGTTGAACCAGTTCCTGAAATCTGGCTTCGCTCTTGCGCTTGGCATCCCCGGTCGATCCATGGGAAAGATCTCGGGCCATGCGGGAGCCGATGTAAAGCAACACGCAGGCCACAAAAAGTTTGAAATTTTTTGGATCAGGCAGGTAGGCGATCCGGGCAAAGGCTCCGAGCAGGACTCCGGGCAGAGTCCCCAGGATGACCACCCAGGTCAGGGGCCAGACCATTCGTCCCTCCCGAAGGTATCGATAGACCCCGCTCGGAATGGCTACGATGTTGTACAGCTGGTTTGTCGCGCTGACCGACGGGGCGGTATACCCAAGAAAACTCATCTGAAAAGGGAGGAGCAAAAAGGCTCCGGACACCCCGCCCATAGAGGTTGCGAAGGATACTGCAAAAGCCACCAAAGGTGGGACCCAGGGGGAGATATCGACACCGGATGTGGTAAAAAGCATACGGACTTCCTGGGTGGTTTTTGAAAAAGGACAGTATGTCACAAATGATAGACACGAATGTTTTTAAAATCGTGTCTATTTTCTGGTGCCATCTTTTTCGTCTGTCAAGTTTTTTTTGTGCAAAGCATCGCTTTTGAATTTTCCGCCCCGTAAATTCTCCTTGTCCAGCCCGGGGCATGGCTCTAGGATGCGAACAATCCATACTCGTTACCTGTTCAGGAGAAAGCATGTCCCTATCCGGCTCCGGGCTCCGCCCGGCACGTTTGTTTCAGATCCCGGAGTCAATCCCGTATCTCGACACGCACCAGCTGGCTGTCCTGTCCGAAAGTTTCACCGCCTGGGCTTCTGCCTCCAAACGATACGACGTGCGTCTGTCCCGAAGCAGGATCCGTCTGATCTATCTCCTGATTCGACATACCGGAGCAAAACTCGGGGAGATCCAGACCGTAAGCGAAAGGGATTTCAACCCGGCCGGCCCCTCTCTTGTCCTCGGCCGGTTTCGGGGGGGCGCACATTCCACCAGGGAAGTTCCCATTCCCGAAGAGGTAGCCCAGGAGCTGAAGACCTTTTTCGAACAAGTCGGCAACGGACCGGACGTATTTCGAAACGATCCAGGCCATGTACGCCGGAAGTTTTATGAACGAGGCCGGGAGTGCGGATTCAGTCAAAAATTGTGCAACCCGTCGATCATCCGTCGCTCTCGGGCCATTGAAATGCTTCGGGGTGATATCCCCCTCCCCGTGGTCCGGCAGACTCTGGGACAGGGATCAACAGATCTGAGCGCGCTGTTCTGTCGTTTTTCAAGCCAGGATCAGCAACGGATCATGGCCGACCTGATCAAGCGGGAGCAGGGCCGGACAAGCGCTAGAAATCAATTTTATGGAACGATCACGGCCATCAGAGGGGAAGGAGTGTCTTTCGAGGTGGAACTGAAGACCCAAGGAGGAGAAACCGTCGTCTCGGTTGTCACAGCCGGAAGCGTTGCCTCTCTGGAATTGAAACCCGGGAGAGAAGTGATTGCGGATATCAAAGCTCCCTGGGTCCTTCTCGCCAGGGGACCAAAATTCCCTCCGATGGGTGCACGCAATACTTTTTCAGGAAAGGTCCAGGAAATTTCCCGGGGGGCGGTTCTGTCCGAGGTCATCCTTTGTCTGCCCGATTCGACCCGAATTTGTTCGGTTCTGACTACGAGGGCGCTGGACAGTCTACAATTGAGGCAGGGCGACCAGGCCTGGGCCCTGGTCAAATCCTTTGCCGTCATCCTCCGCCTGGAGTAATACCAGGGCCTGCAACAGACGCACAGCTTCAAGGGAGTAGCTGGTCTAAATATATTGAAGCGTCTGGCACCGGGATAGGCGGGGGCGAAGGTCGACAACTGATCAGGGGGGGCCATAAAGGGAAATATCGTGTGTTGCAGGCCCTGGTATTACTCCAGGCGGAGGATGACGGCAAAGGATTTGAC
>JAWLGC010000016.1:0-34275 GCA_041685265.1 Desulfomicrobiaceae bacterium
GGAAAAAGTCGTTTTGAAAGTATTACCGGAAGCAGGGTCATTCCATTTTTTCTTTGTTCTGCCCTTTTCCCGGGAAGACGGGCCTTCAAGGTAGAAGCGGCTTCCAGCCTCTTTTCTTCGGACAGAATGAGTCTTTGAAGTTATGCACTCCGTAGACTCCGGCCACATTGGACGCAGTCATTCCCGCGAATGCGGGAATCTCAGCGCCGGTGGCAACGCCCGGCATTGCCCATAAGTCTGAGATTCCCGTTTTCACGGGAATGACTGCTGGAAAGTACAGGCGTTGCACTCAAGGATACAAGTCAGGGAGAGCTGTGTAACTTCAGTACGTCTTTAAAAGTGATCCTGGTTTAATCCCAATGGCATTAAGTAACGTAATTCAGACCGTGCCAGACACCCCCCTACCCCCCTCAAGGGGGGACCTTCGTGGTGCAATTCCGGTCTGAAATTCAACCTCTCAGGCATTGCTTAACGCCATTGGGTTTAATCCGTTTCGGGGCGAATTGTCAGAAATTCCTTGAGGTCCGAGTGGAGCAGGTTTCTGAAATCCTTCGGATCGTCTTCCGGGACTTCGGCAAAAAGAAACGCGAAGACCGGGTAATCCCGGACATCGATGCGCCGAAGCTCCAGAGGGTTACTGAACCGTGCTTTGAATCCCTCGTAATCCACTTTGGTAATGGATGCGCAGTCCACATCCGCTGCCACGTCGGCCACAAGTACGCCTACAGCCTTTCCTTCGCGCTTTGCGAGGATCGACTCCCAGTCCGGGGTTTTTCCGTCAAGATAGTATGCATACGGGTTGAAACCGTAGGCATAAAAGGTCAGGTCGGCCACGCACCACCCGGCAAACCGCATTGGGTTGACCTCAATGGGCAGTATGGAGCCGTCCGGGGACACCCGCAGTTCCACATGGGCCGGAAACCGGGACAATCCCGCCCGTTTGCCGATTTCTGCCAGATACTCTGTGAATCGTTCCCGCCAGGTCCGGATAATGGTGGGGGAGGTCAGGTACACCCGGTCGCTGACGTCGTTTTCCGAGGCAAAGAGATGTCCGAGAATATTCAGAATCACCGGACTGCCATTTCCGTCGAAATACACGTCCACCGCAAATTCTTCCCCGTCAATGCACTCCTCCACGATAAACCGGTCCAGGTTCAGGACCTGCTCGGGATACTGGCTCCTGATGCGGGTCACTTCGCCCTTGATGGTGTTAAGGACCTCGGGCCACTGATCGTCGGAGTCCACCTTGTGCACCCCAAGGCTGAAGAACCCGACGGCCGGTTTGATGATGAACGGTTTGGGCATGTCCGCGGGGTCAAGGGTTTCCAGTTTTGCAAAGGGAACTCCTTTGAAAAAATAGTCGGGATGCATGTCCCGGATAAGCTCCCGGAATCGGATCTTGTCCTTGAACAGGGCGACTGTCTCCGGCAGCCCGGTCTCCCCGAGATGGGTCCCGATCCACTCGATGGCGTTTTCCGAGTTGGAATAGATGGGGAGCGACCTGTCTTCGCGTGCTCTTGCGGCAAATTCTTCTGCGGAGCAAAGACAGGGGGCGCCCGGCCCGAAATGTTTGACGGCCATATCATTGGCCAGGACCGGTGCCTGACGGTCGAGGATGGTCTGTTTCAGAAAATCAGAGATATAGGGTGCTTCGAGTATGAACATTGTTGATTTTGGGTTGAGGGTTTCGGGAAGAACCGCCTGGTTCGCCAGGTTCTCTTAAAACAGGAGTTTGAGCAAGGCTTGGTTCAGTATGCCGAATGGGAGAGTGTTGGGGGCGGGCAGGATTTCAAATCCCGGGCTTTTCATTCATCCTCTTTTCTGTAAGCATCCCCTCCTTTCTGACGGGTATGGTCCCGCCGCAACCTCTTTTTTTTCGGAGGCCATCGAATGAACAGCAAGATCGGTCGTAATGACCCCTGCCCCTGCGGCAGCGGGAAAAAATATAAGAAGTGCTGTATGGGAACGGCCGAAGCAGCGAGTCTGAATCTCCCGGAAACGTATATGAAGCGGTATAAGATCCGCTTGAAGACCGAAGAGGAGATTGCCGGCATGCGCCGCTGCGGCAGGCTGGTTATGGAGACCTTCGAGGTCGTCAAAGAACTGATTCGGCCGGGAGTGTTGACCGAAGAAATCAACCGGGCAGTGCACGAATTCACGATCAAAAACGGGGCCCTGCCTGCACCCCTCAATTATCGCGGGTTTCCCAAAAGCGTCTGCGTCTCTCCCAACGAGGTGGTCTGCCACGGAATTCCCGGGGAACGGGTCCTTGTGGACGGGGATATCGTCAACGTGGACATCACCTCCATCCTGGACGGCTGCTACGCCGACTGCAACCAGACCTTTTTTGTGGGCGATCCATCTGTGGAGGCTCGCCGGATCGTTGACGTGACCCGGGAGTGTCTGCGGCTCGGTTTTGAACAGGTCAGACCCGGCAATGTGATCAATGACATCTCCACAGCCATCCAGACCCATGCCGAGGACCAGGGGTGCTCCGTGGTGCGCGAATACATGGGGCACGGTGTCGGGCTCGAGTTTCACGAACCCCCCAACGTCCCTCATTTTCGTTCCCGTATGGGCAACGTGCCCCTTGTTCCGGGCATGACCTTCACCATTGAACCGATGATCAATCTCGGCTGCAGGGCGGTCCGGGTGCTCGATGACGGCTGGACCGCCGTGACCGCGGACGGTTCCCTCTCGGCCCAGTTTGAGCAGACCCTGGTTGTCACCGAGGACGGTTTTGAAAGCCTGACCCCGTTCGCCCTGTAGGGGGGCGCGCCCGATCCGGGCAGACCGGACAGGCGACAGGCAGCACCCGGAAGGTGCTGCCTGTTTTTTTATCTCTTCGGTGTTCTGTTCGCCTGAGCGGGTGAATGAACAGTCGGTCCTTGCCGGTTTCTTCCGGCAGTGGGCCCGGAGATCACTGATGTCCTTCTTCGGGCACGATGCAGATGAACTCCAGACGCTGTGCTCCGGTATTGATGAACTGGTGCTCGGCATTCGAGGGAACCTGGGCGTAGGAGCCTTCACGAAGGGGGTGCTCCTCTCCTTCCAGAAAGAGAATCCCCTCTCCCCTGGATACGTAGTTGATATGCGGCCAGGGATGAGCATGGCGGGAGGTGTGCCCCCCGGTTTCAAGGGTCACCATGCGCATCACATGCCCCTCCCAACCCTGCTTCGGACCGACCATGGCCTGCATGGACGCTCCCTCGAATCCGGGGGCGGTCACTTTTTTCGCATCCTGTTCACTTCTTTCGGCAACGATCATGTCTTTCTCCTCGTTTTTCTACGGCGTTTTCATTGTCCGGGCTGTTGCAGCGGCACAGTCCGATTCAAAAGGTTACAGCCATTTCTTGCGGACAAACCACCAGTACATCCCGATCCCCAGTGCGGCCATGAACAGCAGGGCAGCAGGGTATCCCCAGGCCCATTGCAGCTCGGGCATGTGCGCGAAGTTCATTCCGTAGATTCCGGCCACAAAGGTCAGGGGGATGAAGATGGTGGCGATGAGGGTCAACACCTTCATGATCTCGTTCATGCGCATGCCGGCCAGGGAGATGTGCAGTTCGATCATGGAGGAGACCATCTCCGAGAGCCGTGCGGTCATGTCCGCCACCTGGGATACATGATCGGAGACGTCGCGTAAAAAGGTGTCTGTTTCAACGCTCCAGTCCTGTCCGTCCCCCACGGTGTGCAGCTCCTTGACCAGTTCGGTCACCGGGCGGATGGCCGAGCTCAGGGCCAGCATTTCCCGTTTCATGTGATACAGGTCAAGACTCAGAGCATTGGACTGTTCCTCCAGCAGCAGACGTTCCTCCAGTTTTTCGATCTCTTCCCCCAGCCCGGAAAGGGCGGAAAAGTATCGGTCCACCACCGCGTCCAGCAGGGCGACGACCAGATAATCGGCCCCGCCGTGCCGAATGCGGCTTTTCTCCCTGCGGGCCCGCTGAGCCACGTGGTCCCAGGTGTTTTTCTCTCCCTCCTGGAAGGTGATCACGTATCCCTCTCCCCAGATGATCCCCACCTGCTCTTCCAGCAGTTTTCCGGTTGCCCCGTTGTATTCGACCATTTTCAGGGCAATGAAGATCAGATCCCCGAACTCCTCAAGTTTGGGGCGCTGATCCGGGTTGAGCAGATCCTCCATGAGCAGGGGGTGCAGCTTGAATCGCTCCCCCATCCGTCTGATCAGGTCCGGGTCATGGATGCCGCGGACCCGTACCCAGTCCAGGGTGCGGGGAGAGAATTCGGGCACGCCTTCTCCGGGATCGAGGCAGACCTCCTCCAGGAAGTCTGGGGCCAGGTGCAGGACTGTGACCTGCACCGGAAAATCCCGGGGCGGCCCGGTGTAGAGCAGGGTGCCCGGAGGAGCTCCCACCTTTTGTGTTCTGCGTTTGAGGATGTCGAACATCACCTGGGTTCACCTTTGTTGCGGTTGTCAGTGGGAAGGAACGGCCGAAGCAGTCACCCTGAAACAGGTGTGAGCGGGAAACCTGATACGTGGTTGATCCGGAGTGCAGGGTCAAGGGCCTTTTTGTAGTATTCCTGTATGGCATGCCTGCCGGAATGACACCCCTGAACAAGGGGGCTGTCAGGGGGTTGTATGCACGCTCAGTCCGGTAACCGTGACCAGAATCAGTCCCATACCGAAGATCTGCGCGCCGGCCAGGGTTTCCCCCAGGACCAGGACGCCGAAAAGAGAGGCGGTGACCGGCTCGACCAGGGCAATGATGGAGGCCACGGCCGGGGTGGTGTGGTGCAGGCCGCTGATATAAAAGAAAAACGAAAATCCCGCACCAAGAACACCAAGCGAGATGAACAGCGGCCAGTCCGGGGAGCTCGGGACGGCAGCGATCTGATTGAAATCGCCCGGTCGGATGAGAATGCAGGCGAGTGTCGCGAATGCGATCACGAGAATTGCCTGCGGGCTGCCGTGCGGTGCGGCATATTTGAAGCCGAAAATGAATACTGCGTACGACAGTCCGGCCAGCAATCCCGCCCCGAGGCCGATCGGCGTGGTGTTGCATACCTCGGGGTCGTAGATACGGGTGAGCAGTACAATGCCGATCATGACCATGGCCACCGCAGCCCACTTGAACAAAGTGGGCTTTTCAATTTTAAGGGCGAAAGACAGAAGATATACGAACACCGGTGCGCTGTACATCAGCGTGACCGCGACCGCGACACAACCATTTGCAATACTCACAAAGTAAAATCCGAAGTTCCCGGCTACGCCGAGACCGGCAACCGCGGACCAGAACCATAGCCGGCGGTTCCCCAGTCCGCTGTTGCGTGGGCGCAGCCCCAGCCAGATCAGGCAGAACAACAGCCCGATCACCCCCCGGTAGAAGGACACCACGAGGGCATCCCAGCCGTTGGCCATCAGGATGCCGGCAATTCCCCCGGACACCCCCCAGCACAGAGCCGCCAGGGCCACCAACATGTTGCTTGAATTGGGCATCGGATATCCGTCAGTGGTTGCAGATTCCCGTGGAGAAGGAATTCATGAAGGAAAGGGAGGGCCTTTGCTCCATCTGCCTTCAGGGCATGTCCTTGAAAATATTTTAACATACCATCCAGAGAACTATTTTTCAATCACAAGCGGAAATTGTTTTTATTTTATGTTTGCGTGGGGAGATTTCCGATCAAGGTCGACGATGCCTCCCCCGTGGAGACGGTTCCGGCCTTTCCATACGAACGGGTTCAGGTCGGACAATGGCGTTGGAGGAGTTGATCCGACCATTGCCGGTCCTTGGCGCCGTGTTCGCGCCGCGTCCGCGGGCAGCTGTCTGTATATACCGGAGCGGTATGCAAAGGGGAGTCTGTGGTCATGGAGCGAGAGGAAGACAACCCGGGAGGTCGGGGTCGGGGGGGAGGTGAACCTCGGGGTACACATGGACCCGGACCAGGACATGTTCCTGGAGCTGACCCCGGCTCTGTTTGTGAGGGTGCGGCCCGTAACGAGAGTGCCCCTCTCGTTTACCGTGGGGGACGGGCTTTCGTATCTGACCTCCAAAGCCCGGTACGAAAGGGAGTATGGCGGGGACAGGGAGAAAGGGCCGCAGCGGCTGCTCAACTTTCTGTTTCTGGAGATCGGCCCGGGCCTTGGCGAGCACTGGGAGATCTTTGCCCGTATGCACCACCGCTCCAGTGGGTTCGGGACCGTGGGCAGCGACGAGAATTCGGGCTCGAATTTTCCCTGTTTCGGGGGGTGTTACGAGTTCTAAAGGGGGGGGGCCGGCTGTTGTCCGGCATGACGGAGTACAGCCGCGGCGGCCCGGTCCGCGGCGCCTCCCGGGCCCAGGGCCTCGGTCAGGGTGGCCAGCTCGCGGAGCATGTCCTGCCGTTCCCGGGTTTCTCCCAGCCAGGAGCGGACATGGGCTGCGATGCGCTGCGGTTCGGCCCGGTCCTGCAGAAGTTCCGGAAAGACCTCCCGCCCCAGGATCAGGTTGGGCAGGCTGATGTACGGGACCCTGACCAGCAGTCTGCCCAGGGCGTGGGTGAGGCGGGAGAACCGGTAGGCGACCACCGTGGGGGTCTTTAGAAGGGCGGTTTCCAGGGTGGCCGTGCCCGAGGCGGCCATGACGGCCCGGCTGGTGCGCATCAGTTCGTACCGTTTTTCCGGGGGCATGATGCACACCGGCACGTCGGCCGGCCACAGGGATTCAAGCAGGGCTCGGTCCACTCCCGGGGCCTGGGCCAGAGCAAAATTCAGGTGCGGCCGTTCCGAGGCCAGGATTGCGGCGGCTTTTCCGAACAGGGGCAGCAGAGAGGTGATCTCCCCGGTGCGGCTGCCGGGCAAAATGCCGATCTGTTCGGGAATCGGGGCCATGGCCAGTCGCTCCGGTGTCCGGACTGCGTCCACCAGGGGGTGGCCCACATAGTTGACGTCCATGCCGTGGCGGGCATAGAAGTCCCGTTCGAAAGGCAGAATGGAGATCATCTCCCGGATATGTTTTTTGATGAACGTAACCCGGCCTTCCCGCCAGGCCCACAGCTTGGGGCTGATGTAGTAGACCGCCGGAATGCCCAGAGCATGAGCCATCCTGGCCACCCGGAAGTTGAAGTCCGGGGCGTCGATGAGTACGACCACGTCCGGGCGCTTGGCCGTAAGCGCCTTTTTGATGGTTCTGAGCAACCGCCATATTCTGGGAAGATGGCCGAGGACCTCGGTGAACCCCATCACGGAAAGGTCTTCGGACCGGGCCGCGGTGTCCAGCCCGGCCGTGCGCATGGCCGGGCCGCCCATGCCCGTGCATTGCACCGGCCCCTGTCTTTTGAGGGCATCCATGAGCAGGGCACCGTGCAGATCGCCCGAGGTTTCCCCGGCATTGATCCAGATGAGAGGTCGTGTGTGCGGCATGCGTTTTTTCCCGAATTTGCGGCTGATGGAGTGGTTCTTGATCGGGGCGGTTGTGGAATATTTTTCTTGAAAAGGCAAACCCTGTCCCGGTTGAGCCGGGAACGGACGGCAACGATGCGAGCGCAAACGATTTCATGGTCCCGGATTGCAGGGTGGATGGCCCTTGGCTGGATCTGCTACGTGCTGGCTCTGGTCTGGGGCTCTTTGAGCCCCATCAGTTTGAATACCGGCATGGACAACGGAGATAAACTGCTCCATTTTCTGGGCTATGGCGGACTCGCCGCGGGCGTGCCCTGGATACTTCGCGGGCGAAGATGGTGGTTGACCTGGGCAGGGCTCTCCATGGTCGGCGCGGCCCTGGAGTTCGGACAGTGGGTCCTGCCCACCGGGCGGAGCGCGGACTGGATGGACGGGCTGGCCAACATGGCCGGTGTGACCCTTGGGCTTGGGCTCAGATGGGTGCTGCAGCGCGGGCTCTTTGGGTCGGGAGGCGGGGCGTGATCGATCCCGCGGAGCTGTGGCGGGCCCTGGGGTACCCCCTGGTCCGCCTGACCCTGTTCATCTCCATCGGTCTGCTTATCGGCAACCTCATCGAGGCCCTGAACTGGACCAGGTCCATGGCCCGGGTGGCTGCGCCTCTGATCCGTCTCGGACACATGCGCGACATCTCCGGGGCCAGCTTTTCCATGGCTTTCTTTTCCGGAGTAACGGCCAACACCATGCTGGCCGAGGCCTACCGGCAGGGACGACTGAATCGACGGGAACTGATTTTTTCCAATCTGTTTAACAGCCTGCCGACCTATTTTCTGCACCTGCCGACCATGTTCTTTATTATCGCGCCCATCCTTAAAGGAGTGGCCCTGGTGTATCTCGGGCTGACCGTCTCTTCGGCAGTGCTGCGGACCCTGTTCGTCCTGGTTCTGGCCAGATTCACCCTGACGCCCCGGGAGGATTCCTGCGTCACCTGCGAACTGCCCGAAGCGGTTCCGGGGTGGGGCGTTGTCCTGAGCAAAACCTGGAACCGGTTCCGGGTCCGGATCAGAAAGATCCTCAAGTTCACCATCCCCATCTACATCCTCTTTTTCTGGGCCTCCCGGGCCGGGGTGTTCCAGGCGGTGGAGGGATTTCTGGCCGACCACGTCGGGCTGCTGGCCTGGCTGCCCACCGAGGCTCTGTCCATTGTCGTGTTCCAGCTCGGAGCGGAATTTTCGGCCGGGGTGGCCGCGGCCGGAGCAATGCTCGACGGAGCGGTACTCACGGGGAAGGAGGTGGTCCTGGCCCTGCTTATCGGGAACATCCTGTCCTCGCCGGTACGGGCTTTCCGGCACCAGTTCCCCTATTACGCGGGCATTTTTTCGCCGCGCATGGCCGGGGTGCTCATCGTGTTCAACCAGTCGCTGCGCGTGGGGTCCCTTATAGTGGTCGGGGCGGTGTATGCGATCGTCGCATGAGCCTGTCGTACGTTGAAAAATGTTCTTGACAAAGAGAGATCCTTGGGTAAATAAGCCGTCCTTGTCGAGCGGGTGTAGCTCAGTTGGTAGAGTACAAGCTTCCCAAGCTTGGTGTCGCGAGTTCGAATCTCGTCACCCGCTCCACTCCTTCCATGAACGCTGTCGATTCTTATGGGAATCGGATTTGATAGGGGTGGCCTTACGGCCTCCTTTTTTTTTGGGAAAAGGGCACCGCATGCAGTATGAAGAATTGAATCAGCAACTTCAGGAACTTGTTATTCCCTTGTGCGAGTCACGGGGACTCTCTTTGTGGGGGATCGACCTTCTGTTCGGAGGCGGGAACAAGTATAAGGTGGTCCGCATCTATGTGGATACCGAAGAGGGCGTGACCATCAACCAGTGCGCCGAGTTCAGCCGAGAGCTCGGATTGAGCCTGGATGTGGATGAGCTGATCCCCGGGCGCTACACCCTGGAGGTCTCCTCGCCCGGTCTTGAACGGCCTTTTTTCCAGGCCGATCAGCTGCCTCCGTATGTGGGGGAGCCGGTCAAGCTGCAGCTGCATGTTCCCCGGGAAGGACGGAAAAAATTTTCAGGAACCCTCCTGTCGGTTCGGGGAGAGAGCTTTGTGCTCGACACCGAGGCCGGGGAGTTTGAATTTCAGTGGACCGAGGTCAAGAAAATAAACCTGGTCTTCATCCCCGTGAAAGGGGAGAAAAAGTCGAAACCCGCAAAGTAGTGTCGCCCCCTTCAGGGCGCGGGTTTCGGGTTTGAGCGCATATTTCAGCCTCCGCCGCAGGCGGACCAATTCGGAGGATTTCCATGAGCATGGAGCTCAGAAAAGCCATCGACCAGATCAGCAAGGACAAAGGGATCGACCGGGATTTGCTGGTCGACACCCTGGAAGAAGCCATTCGGACCTCTGTCTCCAAGAAGTACGGAGAGCACCTCGATATCGAGGTGACCTTCAATGAGGAGCAGGGCGAAATCGAGGTTTACCAGTTCAAGATCGTGGTCGAAGAGGTCGAGGACCCGGATGCGGAGATGACCCTTGAGGACGCCAAGCAGCATGATCCCAATGTGCAGCTTGACGACGAGGTGGGGTTCCGTATGCAGATCGAGGATCTGGGACGCATTGCGGCCCAGTCCGCCAAGCAGGTCATCATCCAGCGCATGCGGGATGCCGAGCAGGAGATCATCTACGAAGAGTTCAGGGTCCGGATCGGCGAGGTCGTCAACGGCATTATTCAGCGTCGGGATCGCAACGGTTGGATCATCAACCTGGGGCGGACCGAGGCCCTGCTCCCCAAGGATCAGCAGATCCCCAAGGAACGGTTTCGCCAGGGAGACAGGGTTCAGGCCTATCTTCTGGACGTGCGCAAGGAGGGACGCGGGCCCCAGGTCATCGTGTCCCGGTCCCATCCGGACTATATGCAGGCCCTGTTTGCCAACGAGGTGCCGGAGGTGGATGACGGCGTGGTCAAGATCATGGGTGTGTCCCGTGATCCGGGGCTGCGGGCCAAGGTGGCCGTGCTCTCTCAGGATTCCAATGTGGATCCGGTGGGGGCGTGCGTAGGCATCCGGGGTTCGAGAATTCACAATATTGTTCAGGAACTGCGCGGAGAGCGCATCGATATCGTGCTCTGGAGTCCGGATATCGTCACCTATGCGGTCAATGCCCTGTCCCCGGCCCGGATTGCCCGGATCGCCGTGGACGAGGACGACAAGACCCTGGAGGTCGTGGTTCCCGATGATCAGCTCACACCGGCCATCGGCAAGAAGGGGCAGAACGTCAAGCTGGCCTCCAAGCTGCTCGGCTGGCGGATCGATATTTTTACGGAAAGCCGGTACTCTCAGGTGTACCAGGCTCGACAGGAACTGGAGCAACTGGCCAGTGCCGCGGAAATTCCGATCGGTAATTTCCTGCGAGCCGGGTTTGAATCTTTGGAGAGCGTCAGCCAGGGGTCCGATGAAGAGTTGCTTCGGGTCCCCGGAATGGATGAGGACAACCTCGCTTCGCTCAAGGCTGCCCTGAACTTCCTCGGAGGTCAGGGAGGATCTTCCGGTGCACAGGACCGGGAGGTCCTGCCGGAATCGGTGGAAGAGGAGGGTCCTGCCCGGGGGGCTGAGGAACAGGAATCCGGGACTGAAAATGAAGAGGGCCGAGGTACCATATTTTAAATATGACCGAGAGTAGAAAAGAGCATTTTCGTTCCGAAATCGACATGGAGCGAACAGGACATATTCCTGTACGCATGTGTGTCGTATGTCGGCAGCGGTACCCGAAAAAGGAACTGACCAGATATACCTGTCCGGAGATTCCGGGGGGGGGTCTTGCACCGGATCCGTCGGCCGCTCGGCCGGGCCGGGGATTCTATGTTTGCCGCAACGAGGAATGCCGGAGAAAATTGCCCAAGTTCAGGGGCTGGAAGAAGTTTTGCAAGGGGGTAAGGCATGTCGAACACAATGCGGGTTAGAGACCTTTCCGCGGAGCTTGGGATCTCGAATAAAGAGCTCATTCACCATTTGCGGGAACTCAACATACAGGTGAAAAGCCACATGAGCGGGCTTACGGAACCGGAAATCCGGAAGGTGCGGGAAAAGTACGCCCAGGAATCCGGGAAGACCGGCGTGGTGAACAAGAAAGCCTCCTCCGGAGTTATTGTGCGCAAACGGCACCGGGAGCAGCCGCCGCAGGAAGCGGCCGAAGACAAGGCTGTCGAAGGGGAGCCGGTCGAGGCCTCGGTAGAGGCTGCTGCCCCCGAGGCGGAGCCCGCTGTCGAGGAGAAACCCGCGGGGGCCAGGATTGTAGTTCCTGCCGCGGCAACGGACACTCCGGAACAGAAGGTTGCCCCGAGTGTGGAAGAGCCTTCTGCTGCCGAAGAGCCTGCTGCCGAAGAGCCTGCTGCTGAAGAGCCTGCTGCCGAAGAGGTCGTCCCCGAGGCATCGGAGAAATCCGAACCACAGGAAGAGTCCGCACCCGTTGCCGGGTCCGAATCTGAAAAAGAGGAAGCCGCTCCAGTCGGGAAGCCGGCTGCCGAAGAGCCCGAAAAAGCGGGTGCGGCAGAGGGTGGAACCGATGAGGACAAGCCCAGGAAAAAGAAGGGCAAGAAGCGCAAGGCTCCCCAGCCGGTTCAGGTCCGGATTATTTCCGTTCCCGATACGCCGCCGGAGCCGGCCAAGCCTAAAACCCAGCCCCGCAAGCCGGTAGATCGCGGGCCGGCCCGCCCCCGTCCGGCGGCAGCTGCCCCCGGAGCACCCGGTGCCCCGGCTGCTCCGGGAGGCGCGGCACCCGCTCCTTCCGCCGGAGCCAAAGACGGCAAGAAACGCAAGGGAAAACGCCGGGTGGTGGAAGGAGCCGATCTGTATCGTCGTGAGGCGGATGTGGATCGGGTTCTTGGCAGGGGACGTAAAGGGGATAAGAGGGGCAAAGGCCGTAAAGGCGGTCGTCCCGAACCTCGTCCCGTGTCCCAGCCACTTAAGGCGGCCAAGCGCAAGATCAAGGTGGACGAAGCCATCCGGCTGTCCGATCTGGCCCATCAGATGGGAGTCAAGGCCCAGGAGCTGATCAAGACGCTGTTCGGCATGGGGGTCATGGCCACTATCAATCAGTCCATTGACCTGGATACGGCTGAACTGATCGCGGCGGAATACAACTATGAAGTGGAGAAGGTCGGCTTTTCCGAGGACACCTTCATCCTTCCCAAGGAAGTGGACAAGCCCGAGGATCTGCGTCCCCGTCCTCCCGTGGTAACCATCATGGGGCATGTCGACCATGGCAAGACATCGCTTCTGGACGCCATCCGCAAGTCCAACATCACTTCCGGCGAGGCCGGCGGGATCACCCAGCATATCGGTGCCTATCACGTGAAGACCAGGCGTGGCGAGATCGTGTTTCTGGACACTCCCGGCCATGAAGCCTTTACCACCATGCGGGCCCGTGGAGCTCAGGTGACCGACCTGGTCATTCTGGTTGTCGCTGCCGACGACGGGGTCATGGAACAGACCCGGGAGGCTCTCAACCACTCCAAGGCCGCTGGTGTACCCATCGTGGTGGCCGTGAACAAGATGGACAAGGAAGGGGCCAACCCCGACCGGGTCAAGCGCGAGCTGGCCGAGTTTGATCTGGTTCCCGAAGACTGGGGCGGAGACACCATTTTCGCCAATGTCTCGGCCAAGGCCGGTACCGGCCTGGACGAGCTTCTGGAAATGGTCCAGCTCCAGGCCGAGGTGCTGGAACTGAAGGCCAACCCGGACAAGTCCGGGCGCGGACATATTGTCGAAGCCCGGCTGGACAAGGGACGAGGTCCTGTGGCTACGGTGCTTATCCAGGAAGGGTCCATCTCCCAGGGCGACGCATTTGTGTGCGGCCTGTTCAGCGGCAAGGTCCGGGCCATGTTCAATGACCAGGGCAAGAAGATCAAAACAGCGGGACCGGCCATGCCGGCTGAGATCCAGGGCTTCGAAGGGGTTCCCGAGGCGGGTGACGAGTTCGTCATCGTGTCCGATGAAAAGGTGGCCCGCCGTATTGCCGAGACCCGGCAGGTCAAGCAGCGGGAAAAGGATCTGGCCAAGGAGAGCAAGGTTACTCTGGAAAGCTTCCTGGCATCCAGCCCCGACGAAGAGGTCAAAACCCTCAACCTGGTGCTCAAGGCCGACGTGCAGGGTTCCCTGGAAGCCATCGGCGAGGCGTTGCAGAAGCTGTCCACGGATGAGGTCAAAATCAATATCATCCACGGTGGAGCCGGAGCCATTACCGAGTCGGACATCCTTCTCGCCTCGGCCTCCTCGGCTATCATCATCGGGTTCAACATCCGGCCCACGGCCAAGATCAAGGATGTTGCGGAAGCGGAAAAGGTTGATATCCGGTTCTACAACATCATCTACAAGCTGGTCAGCGAGATCAAGGATGCCATGTCCGGCATGCTCTCCCCGGAGATTCGGGAAGTCTATCTCGGTCAGGCCGAGGTGCGCCAGACCTTCTCCGTGCCCAAGGCCGGAACCATTGCCGGGTGCGTGGTTGTGGACGGCAAACTGCAGCGCAATGCCGGAATCCGGCTCCTGCGTGACGGGGTGGTCCTGTACACGGGCAGCCTGAATTCCCTGAAGCGATTCAAGGACGATGCCAAGGAAGTGGCCAAAGGCTACGAGTGCGGTGTGGGTCTTGAAAGATTCAACGACATCAAGGAAGGAGACGTTATCGAGGCCTTCACTGAAGTCGAGGAACAACGGACGCTGTAACGGCACCCGCCGACTGAACATGATATGTGAGGATGCGAGGCGGACTTCCCGTCTCGCATCCTTTTCTGATTGGAGAACCTTTTTCGGAGTCTGCCATGCAACGAGCCACCACACGACGCTCCCAGCGGATGTCCGACCAGATCATGCGCGAGCTTTCCCGCATACTGGTCGAAGAGATCCAGGACCCGCGTCTCGAGATGTTGTCCATCACCGGGGTCCGCATGAACCGTGATTTCAGTATCGCCGAGGTTCTGTATACTCATATCAACGGCCAGGAGGCCATTCCGGAGATCGAGAAAGGACTGGCCAAAGCCAAGGGATACCTGCGTTCCCAGCTGGGGCGACGGCTCACGCTGCGCGGTGTTCCGGACCTGCGCTTCACCTGGGATACCTTTCTGGAGGAGATGGTCTATGACCACGGAGTTGAGCAGGGTAGCTGAGATCCTGCGGGAAGAGGACGATTTTCTGGTCCTGTCCCACGCCAACCCGGACGGGGATGCCATCGGCTCCACCCTGGCCATGGGCTGGATTCTGGATCGCCTCGGCAAGCGGTACGTCCTCCTGAACGAGTCCGGGATGCCTGAGCGCTTTACCTGGCTTTCCGCGTCAGCCCCTCTGAAGGAGCGGGTGCTTCGTCCCCGGTATGCCCGGGTTCTGGTGCTTGACTGCGGGGCGCCCGATCGGGCAGGAGACTCCCTTGTCCCGCTGCTTGACCGCAGGCGGACGGTCAACATCGATCATCATCTGGGCAACCCCATGTTCGGCGACGTGAACTGGGTCGATCCGACCATGTCCTCGGTAGGGGAGATGGTCGGTATGCTGGCCCGGGAGCTCGGCCTGGAATTGACCGCCGGCCTTGGCCAGGCCGTGTATCTGGCCCTGGTCAGCGATACGGGGTCATTCAGCTTTTCCAATACCTCTCCGGCGGTTCTGACCATGGCCGCGGACATTCTGCGGCACGGCCTGGACGTGGGCGCGTTCAATGCCCGCCTGCAGCAGCAGTCCTCCCTGAGCCGGCTCAAGCTCCGGGCCCGGGTTCTTGATACGGCCCGTCTGGACCACGGTGGTCGGACAGCGTCCATCGTCATCGGCCTGGATATGTTCCGGGATACGGGCACGGGGCCGGAAGACTGCGAGGGGCTGATCAACGCGGTGCGCAATATCCGCGGAGTGGATGTGGCCGTCTCCCTGCGCGAAGAGGGAACGGACCGGATCAAATTTTCCCTGCGCTCCTGGGGAGGCACGGATGTCCGGGCCGTGGCTGTGCAATTCGGAGGCGGCGGACACCGCAACGCGGCCGGCGGGGCGATCAAAGGAACCCTGACCGGGGCCCGGGAGCAGCTGCTCGAGGCGGTCGGGAGGATGTTGGCCGAACAGGATGCGATGTAGGCGAAAACGCTTTTTTTTTGGACCGGAGGAGAGGCATCCTCCGGATCCTGCGCCTGAATCAGGGCGTGGGGACGATCAACTCCCTGCAACCCGGAACCGGATACGACAATGACACAGCAGCACGGCGTTCTGGTGCTGGACAAGCCCGGAGGGCCCACCTCCACGGCCTGTCTGAACTCCATTAAACGCACATGCAGACAGAAGAAGATCGGCCATGGCGGTACTCTGGATCCCATGGCCACCGGCGTGCTGCTGGTTCTGCTCGGGCAGGGGACCAAGCTGGCCCCGTATCTGACCGGGGAGCGCAAGACCTATGTAGGCACCCTTACGCTCGGCACGACCACGGACACCTATGACATCGAGGGCGAGGTTCTCGAGAGTCGTCCCTGGCACCATTTGACCGAAAAAGAGGTGGAAAAGGAGATTCTTCTCTGGCATGGTCCGCAGGATCAGGTCGTTCCACCGGTTTCCGCGGCCAAACATAAGGGAAAGCCCTTGTACGAGCTGCACCGGGCCGGAAAAGAGGTCCCGGTCAAGACAAAACCACGAGAAATTTTTCAGGTGGAGATCCTGTCCATGGATCTGCCCCTGGTGACATTTCGGGTCACCTGTTCCGCCGGAACATACATTCGCTCCCTGGCCCACAGCCTGGGGAATCGATTGGAGTGCGGAGCGGTGCTGACCGCTTTGAGACGCGAGAGCTGCCATCCGTTCACCCTGGACGGGGCGCATTCCCTGGAAGAGGTTCTGGACGATCCGGACCGCTTTCAGGATCTGGTCATTCCGGTGGGAGATGCCCTGCCGCACTGGCCGCGCATCGTCCTGGACGACGAACAGACCCGGGCCGTGAAGAACGGTGCCCGACTTGCGGCCTCCACGCTTTCCGCACCAAAGAGCGTGGCCCCGGGGGATCGGGCCCTGTTCGTGAGCAGCCAGGGCGAGGTTCTGGCCCTGGCTGAGGCCGGAGAGTATGACGACGTCCTGTGCTGGGCCATCCTGCGCGGATTGTGGATCTCGTAGTTCGAAGTGGTCGCCTGAAAAAGCGGCTTAGTTTGATTTAATACATGCAACTCAACCCAGGAGGGTATCGCTGTGGTAATGGGACCTGAAGAAAAGGCGAAAGTCATCGCCGAATATCAGCACAAAGACGGGGACACCGGTTCCGCCGAAGTCCAGGTCGCGCTGCTGACCGCCCGTATCACCCAGCTTACAGAGCACTTCAAAGTGCACAAGCAGGACCACCATTCCCGGACCGGTCTGCTCAAACTGGTCGGACAGCGGCGCAAGCTGCTCAAGTATCTCCATAAGAATGATATTCAGAGATACCGCGATCTGATCGCCCGACTCGGTCTGCGTAAGTAGACACCCGGAGAGGTCCGGGCAGATCCCGACGGAACTGCCCGGACCTTGTTTTTTCAAGCCCCCTCTTTCGGCCGGAATCAGGTGCGGTTGTTTCGTGTTTAGTCCCTGGTGCTTGGGATTCTCCCAAGCAAAAGAGACTAAACACTGAACACCGCGTGTCCGCCCGGAAGATGCACGCGTTTCGCCTGTCGAGACGTTCATCATTAATGGAGAATGACAATATGTCCAATGTGTTCACGACCACCAAGGTCGACGTTTCCTTCGGAAATTCGGAAATCAGCATCGAACAGGGCCGTGTCGCCCTGCAGGCCTCGGGCGCGGTTCTGGTCAGGAGCGGGGAGACCGTGGTCATGGTCACCGCCGTGACCCAGACCATCGACCGGGATCTCGGATTTTTTCCCCTGACCTGCAATTATCAGGAAATGTCCTATGCTTCGGGCCGCATTCCCGGTGGATACTTTCGGCGTGAAGTCGGACGGCCCAGCGAACGGGAGACCCTGGTGTCCCGGCTTATCGACCGTCCGGTGCGCCCCCTGTTTCCCGAAGGATTTCGGGATGAAGTACAGATCATCGCCACGGTCATTTCCGCGGATGAAGAGAACGATCCCGATGTGCTGTCCATCACCGGCGCATCAGCGGCCCTGCATATTTCCGAGACACCGTTCATGGGGCCCATCGCCGGTGCCCGCATCGGATATGTGAACGGGGAGTTCGTACTCAACCCCAGCCCCAAGCTTCAGGAGCAGAGCTCCCTGAACCTGGTTCTGGCCGGTACCCGCGACGCCGTGGTCATGGTTGAAGGGGGCGCGGAGTTTGTTTCCGAAGAGGTCCTGGCCGAAGCCATTGCCTGGGGACACAAGCAGATCCAGCCGCTGATTGAGGCCCAGGACGACCTGCGCGCCAAAATCGGCAAGGAAAAGCTTGCGGTTTCCGTTCCTGAAAAGGATCTGGAACTGGAAGAGATCGTCACCGAACTGGTTGGAGATTCCCTGGACGAAGCGCTCCGGGTTCCGGAAAAGATGGCTCGCAAGGATGCCAAGAAAGTGGTCCGCAAGAGGGTTATGGAAACCCTGACAGAGCGGTTTACCGAAACGCCGGAACGACTCAAGGGTGTGGGAGAGGTCTTCGAGAAACTGGAAAAGAACATCGTGCGCAAGCGGATTCAGGAAACCGGAACCCGTATTGACGGCAGGGACGTGACCACGGTTCGTCCCCTGGGCATCGAAGTGGGTGTTCTGCCCCGGGCCCACGGTTCTTCCATATTCTCCCGCGGCGAAACCAAGGCTTTGGCAGTAGCCACTCTGGGCAGCGGTCGGGATGAGCAGCGTATCGAGACCCTGGCCGGGGAAAGCTCCAAGCGGTTCATGCTCCACTACAACTTTCCTCCCTATTGCGTGGGAGAGGCCAAGATGCTGCGTGCCCCGTCCCGGCGAGAAGTCGGCCACGGCGCTCTGGCCGAACGGGCCCTGACCCCGGTTCTGCCCACGGCCGAACAGTTTCCGTTCACCATGCGCGTGGTTTCCGAGGTGCTTGAAAGCAACGGCTCCTCGTCCATGGCCTCGGTCTGCGGCGGCACCCTGTCTTTGATGGATGCCGGCGTGCCTATCAAGGCCCCGGTGGCCGGGATCGCCATGGGGCTGATCAAGGAAGGCGATGACTACGTCGTCCTGACCGACATCCTCGGCGACGAGGATCATCTCGGTGATATGGACTTCAAGGTGGCCGGAACCGTCGAGGGTGTGACCGCCATCCAGATGGACATCAAGATTGCGGGCATTCCGGCCGATGTCATGCGCAAGGCCCTGGGACAGGCCCGTGACGCCCGGCTGCACATCCTGTCCGAGATGGGCGGGACCCTGCAGACCCCGCGTCAGGAGCTGTCCCGCTACGCCCCTCAGATGGATGTGGTCCTGGTGGACCCCTCCAAGATCCGCGACGTCATCGGACCCGGCGGGAAGAACGTCAAGGCCATCTCCGCGGCCACCAACGCCTCCATCGACATCGAGGACTCGGGCAAGGTGTCCATCTTTGCTCCCAACCAGGAGGCCCTGGTCAAGGCCCGGGAAATGGTCCAGTTTTATGACCAGAAGGCGGAAGTAGGCAAAAATTACGAAGGCGTGGTCAAAAAGGTCACCGATTTCGGGTGCTTTGTCGAGATCCTGCCCGGTCTTGAAGGGCTGGTGCATATCTCCCAGCTGGCCCGGGAGCGGGTGGACAGCGTCTCCGACGTGGTCACCGAAGGGGATTCCATGACTGTCAAGGTCATTGAGGTCGAGCCCAGCGGCCGGACCCGCCTGAGTCGCAAGGCTGTGATCATGGAGGAGGCCGGAGAGGTCTTTGACATGGAGTCCGCCCTGAACCGCGGTGGAGGCGGCGCCCCGCGCCGCGACAATCGCGGCGGCCGTCCCGGAGGTGGGCGTCCCGGCGGGGGCGGAGGCCGTCCTGGTGGCGGACGTCGCTAGCCTTTGGACATGTTGCATACAAGGCGCCTTCGGGCGCCTTTTTTCGTGTACGTGTCTTCTCCTTTGCACTCGGGGAGCTCTGCTTGAATACCCACACGAATTTGACTAGGTTATCCGCATGAATCCAAGACTGCACAATATCGGCATCGTGACCGGGGGGCGTAACGGTCAGGCCGCGGAACTCGGCGTAGAGGTTCGGGAATGGCTCGAGGACCGGGGTGTTTCGGTGCGTTTGATTATCAATGAGCACGACCGGGAGACTCTGGACCTCGGCCCCGGTCCCCTGGATCTGCTCCTGGTCCTTGGCGGGGACGGCACCATGCTCGGGGTGGCCCGCAAAATCAGAGGGCAGCCCATTCCACTGCTGGGCATCAACTTCGGGACTCTGGGGTTTCTCACCGAGGGGAGTCCCAGTGAATGGCGGGGGCTGCTGGAGGAGATCCTGGAGGGCAGGTACTCTCTTTCCGAGCGGGTTCTGCTCGAATTTCGGGTCTTTCGGGAGGATTGGGTCGTGCATCAGGGCAGCGTGGTCAACGAGCTGGTCCTCAACCGGGGCTGTATGGCCAAGCTGATCAGGGTCAACCTCTGGTACGGGGCGGATCACCTGGGGGCGATCCGGGCCGACGGACTGATCGTGTCCACACCCACCGGATCCACCGGATATTCGGTCTCGGCCGGAGGCCCCCTTGTATATCCGGAACTCGACGTGTTCGTGATCACGCCCATCTGTCCCTTTCTGCATGCCTTTAGGCCCATGGTTCTTCCGTTCAATGAACCGTTGCGGATTTTTCCCGAAGAGGAGGGGCCCTACTACCTGACCCAGGACGGGCAGGCCGGGTTCTCCATGCAGGACGGGGATATGGTCGAGGTGCGCAAGGCCCGCGCCCGGTTGCTGTTGATCCGGCCCGAGCAGGCGGCCTACGCCGCAAAACTTAAGGCCAAGGGCTTTATCAGAGGAGCATGAATGCAGAAAAAACATCTGCCTGAAATTGAATCGGTGGTGGATCTGTGTCTGGGCAAGGACCCGTACTGGGATGCCTGGGTGCTCCATTTCATGACCGAAAACAACCTGGAGCATTCGGTGGCTCCGGATGAGAACGCTTCCCCGGAACAGATCCGCTTCATGGTCGATCTTCAGGAGAACCAGGTTTTCGTGCCCTGTTCGGACTGGATGTTCCGCAACCTGCTGGACACGGAACTGACACCGGAGCTCCTCGACGAATACCGGCAGCAGTGGCGGACCCTGGCCCGCCTGGTCCGGGACCATGTTCCGGACACCTATACCCGCAAGAAGATCATTGCTCTGTCCCGCCATAAGTTCGGTCAGACACTGGAAGGGGCCTTTGTGATCCCGTCCCGGTTGTTCAAGCGGCTGATCACGATTTTTCTGGCCTTCAGCGCCGAAGAGGACCCGTTTCGAACCCGGCGTCAGACCCGAAACCGGCGGGCGGCCAGATTTATGAAAAGTCCGGCCCTAAGCCGGTTTCTGAACGCCTGTCCCGACACTGCCCTTACGTGCAGCCGGATACAGGATCTGCGATGGGAGCTGGATCTTCTGGAGTTGAAGCGTCTCTTCTGCCTCTCCACCTGGGAGGAGATCTGGATGCAGGACGGGTTCGCGCCGTCCGAGGGGGACCTGCAGCGTCAGATCGACCTGCCGTGCCCGGAATTCGATGCGGTCTTCTCCCGTGTACTCGGGCCGGACCGGTCCAAGGGAATAAAGATCCTCTACCTGCCGGAGAGCTCCGGGGCGGTGCTTTTCGATCTGAAGATCATCAGTGCCCTGATTCGTCAGGGCCACCGGGTCACCCTGGCCTTCAAAGAGGGGTTTTTCCTTGATGCCCCGACATTCTGGGACTGCGAAGAGGACCCGGTACTCGGTGACGCTCTTGGGGCGGCTCTGCGCATGCCGGCCAGACAGGCGTCCAAGAACGAACTGCTCAAGGCGCAGCGGGAAAATTCCCTGTTGCTGATTTCCGACGGAAGCCGGGAGCGGCTCAATTTTTACAGGACCAGCGTCACGTTTGCCCGGGCCTGGAAAGAGTCGGACCTGATTATAGCCAAGGGCGAGCCCAATTACCGGCGGCTGATCCGCAATTCCCACAGCTTCTCCCGGGACGTGCTGACCATGCACCGGGATGAGCAGGGGGGGCTGCGCCTCCATTTCAAGGAAAAATCGTCCCGGGCGTACAAGATCACCGAGTCCATGATTCTGGACAAAGCTGAAAGCCTGATTCAGGAGATGCGTCGGTCCCGGCTGTCCGGGAAGCAGGTCATGTTCTACAGCGCCGTTGTCGGTTCCATTCCCGGGCAGACCAAGGTGGCCATCGAAGTTCTCAACACGTTTGTCTCCTTCCTGCGAAGAAAGCACGAGGGGTTGTTCGTGATCAATCCGGCTGAACATTTCGAGCCCGGAATGGATGGAGATGATCTGATGTTCATGTGGGAAAAGGTGCAGCGCAGCGGGGTGATCGACATCTGGCGGTTCCAGACCGTGTCTGATATCGAAAAGAGCTTCGAGCTTATGGACAGGAAAATTCCGTCGGTCTGGAACGGCAAGGACGCCACCTTTTCCACGGGATGCACCAAGGAGATGAACATCGCCCTTGATATGCAGAAGTCCCACCCCGAACTGCAGATCATGGGACCCAGCCCTGAAAAATTCTTTCGGCGAAGGGAGTACGGGCTGGGCAAGTTTTTCGACGAAAGCATCGACCGTGGTTGAGGGGAATGATGAATATTTCGATCCGAGCGGCCGGGGGATGCCTGGTATTGCTCATGATACTCGTGTTCGGGTGTGCCCCGGGAAAACCGACCGAGCCGCAGACAGAAGTGCGGGGGACGATTCATAAACCGGAGCAGGAGGTACAGGAACCTGTCTCTTTGCTGCGTCCCGTGTCTCCTGACGCGCGGCAGGAATCTTTGCGTCTTATCGATCCGGCCGGGCAGGGGCTCGGAGCCTGGAGCGCCTTGCATGACTCCGTCACCCACAGCCTGAAATATGCGCAACGCAGGGTTTTTTCGGAAACAGCGGTTGAGACCGCGGACGGCCCGGTTTCCTGGGAGCGAGTCGTCCGGACCCTCGACCTGCTGGTCCGGGTGCTGCCCGATCTGAATGAACACCCGGAACTACTCGGGGAACTGTTTGAGTGGTACGCCCTGGAGCCTGATGCGCTTCTTACCGGGTATTACGAGCCGGTCCTGAAGGCCTCCAGGGAGCGGACAGAGCGTTTTTCTTTCCCGCTGTACGGACCTCCCGAGGACCTGCAGCAGGTCGACCTGGGCAGGTTCCACCCGCGATGGAAGGGAGAGCGGCTCGTGTACCGCCTGGAGGAGGGCAGGATCGTTCCGTACCATTCCCGTCGGGATATTGATCACAGCGGAGCCCTGGCCGGACAGGGACGGGAGCTTGCCTGGATTCGCGATCCGGTGGATGCCTTTTTCCTGCAGATTCAGGGCTCCGGTCGGCTCCGTTTTCGGGATGGAACCGAGCGACATGTGCTGTATGCGGGCAAGAACGGGCTTCCCTATGTCTCTTTGGGCAGGGTGCTCATCGAGAGGGGGCACCTGGTCAGGGATGAGGTGACCATGGATTCCATTCGGTCTTTTCTGGACAATAATCCGGAACTCAGGGACGAGTTGCTGGCCACCAACCCCAGTTATGTGTTTTTCAGACTGGGCGACGACGGGCCGTACGGGGCCATGGGAAGACCATTGACGCCGATGACCAGCCTGGCTACAGATCCGAAGCTTTTGCCTCTCGGGTCTGTTCTGGTTACGGATACGACCCTGCCTTCAAAACAGGTCCCCCAGGGGGAGCGGCGGGTCATACTCGGGTTGGCCCAGGATGTGGGCGGAGCCATCAAGGATCATCACCTGGATCTTTTCTGCGGAGCCGGCGAGGGGGCGGGATTTCTGGCCGGGCGACTGCAGTCCCGGGCCCGGGTCTATCTGCTGCTGGCTCGTGAAGAGACTCGTTCCCTGTCCGGGGCTCCGGATTGAACGGAACGGGACGGATTGAGCAAATTTCGGGGTTGAGAGCTTCAGGGTGCGCGCGGCTGCGCCGTCTCGCCCTCCCATGACCACAGGACAAGACAAAGGAAACGATATGAGTGTCGGAACGAATCAGTTAAAGGATCTGTTGGAAACGTGCTGGCGTAAACAGGCCGAAATGGTCGAGCATTGGCACGCCTGCGAACCGATGGTGGACGAAAAAGGGTTTGTCGGTCTGGCCCTGGCCCAGCACCTCAAGAATTTTCAGCTCTGGCATGTGGAAGACAAGGCCAGGCGGACTGATGTGGACGGGGAGACCATTGCCCGGTGCAAGCGGGACATCGACCGGTTGAACCAGGAGCGCAACGATCTTATTGAAGAGGTGGATGCCTGGCTGGTGGAGGCTGTTCTGGAATTTCCGGCCCAGAGAGCCCTGGTGGAGCATCCCGTAGGAGCCAGGCCGGTGTACAACACCGAGACCCTTGGAAGCGCTCTGGATAGATTGTCCATTTTGAGCCTTAAGCTTTTCCATATGCAGGAACAGACGGACCGGCTCGACGCGGATTGGGACCATATTCAGGAATGCCGGCAGAAGCTGTCCATTTTGCAGGAGCAGCACCGGGACCTGAGTCAGGCCATCCTGGATCTGGTCGAGGAGTACTGGCTGGGGACCAAGGTGCCCAAAGTCTATTACCAGTTCAAAATGTACAACGACCCCAGTTTGAACCCGGAGCTGTACGTGTGTTCCGGCGTTTCCGGCTCCCCGAAAGAGTAGGAGAGTCTCCAGGCGCCCCGGCGACAGGAGAGCATAACGAGATTCGAGCGCGTGAGCCGGGGTTCCGGCTGTGCCAAGGAGATATGAGACATGCCTGAGTATGAAGTGGTGATCGGACTGGAAGTCCATGCCCAACTGCGGACCAATACCAAAATTTTCTGTTCCTGTTCCACCCGGTTCGGGAACGAGCCCAACGAGAACACCTGTCCTGTGTGCACCGGCATGCCCGGCGTACTGCCGGTCCTGAACCGGCGGGCCGTTGAGTTCGGCATGAAGATGGCGATGGCCGTTGACTGCCGGGTCAATCGGAGCTCGGTGTTCGCCCGTAAGAACTATTTTTATCCGGACCTGCCCAAAGGGTATCAGATCTCCCAGTTCGATCTGCCCATCGCCGAGCACGGCCATGTGCTGATCAAGACCGGTGCCGGGGAAAAGCGGATCGGGATCACCCGCATCCACATGGAAGACGACGCGGGCAAGAACATCCACTCTCAGACCGAGAATGTGAGCTTCGTGGATCTTAACCGGACCGGCGTACCTCTGCTGGAGATCGTCAGCGAGCCGGATATGCGCAGCGCCGAGGAAGCCGTGGCCTACCTCAAGGCGCTGCGGTCCATCCTGGTCTATCTGGAGATCTGCGACGGGAACCTCGAGGAGGGCAGCTTCCGGTGCGACGCCAACGTGTCCATTCGTCCTGTGGGCCGGGAGGAGTTCGGCACCCGGACCGAACTCAAGAACATGAACTCGTTCCGTAATATCCAGCGGGCCATCGACTATGAGGTGGAGCGCCAGAAGGATGTGCTGGCCGACGGGGACAAGGTTATTCAGCAGACCCGGCTGTTCGATGCGGCCAAGGGCGTGACCCGGGCCATGCGCGGCAAGGAAGAGGCCCACGACTACCGCTACTTTCCGGACCCGGATCTGCTTCCCCTGGTGGTTACGGAGGAGCAGCTCGAAGGGTGGCGGCAGGAGCTGCCCGAGCTGCCTCAGGCCAGACTGGCCCGGTTCATTTCCGAGTTCGGGCTCCCCGAGTACGACGCCGAGGTGCTTACCTCGGAAAAGGACGTGGCCGATTATTTTGAAAGGGCCGTGGCCGTTTACGCCCAGCCCAAGAAGCTGAGCAACTGGATTATGGGCGAGGTGCTCCGTATTCTGAACGATACCGGTGGAACCATCGGGGAGAGCCCGTTCGGGCCGGACAAGCTGGCCAAGCTGGTGCGTATCGTGGACGAGGGTGTGGTCAGCGGATCCATCGGCAAGAAAATTCTCGGCGCGGTGTTTACAACGGGACAGGATCCCGAGGAGTACGCCAAGGCCGAAGGCATGATCCAGATTTCCGACACCGACTCCATCGAGATCTTCGTGGACGAAGTTATTGCCGAGAACCCGGACGAGACGGAGCGGCTCAGAAACGGGGAGAAGAAACTGGTCGGGTTTTTCGTGGGCCAGGTCATGAAGAAGTCCCGGGGGAAAGCCAATCCCGGACTGGTCAATCAGCTTTTGACGAAGAAAATCGGATAAAAGGCCGGAGGCGATCGGTGAGAGGCGAGAGAAATGAACGCTTCGGCCGTTACGTATATCTCTGCCTCAATGCTGCGTTTGCCCGGGGGGTATAGCCCGAAACAAATAACTTCGGAGCCGACTTTCAATGGAACATCATATTCAGTTTTCAGGTGAACACAACGCCCTGATTCTCCTGGATCAGCGCTACCTGCCCACCCGTGAGGAGTGGTTTTACTGCCGGACCGTGGCCGAGACCATCGAGGCGCTGCAGGTCATGGTGGTGCGCGGGGCGCCGGCTATCGGGGTGACCGCGGCCTACGGCTGCTACCTGGCAACCCAGGAGACGGACGGGAAGGATCCGGACTGGGCTGCCAGAGTGGATGCGCTTCTCGACGACCTTGCCGCAGCCCGGCCCACTGCCGTGAATCTGACCTGGGCCGTCAATCTGCTTCGCGGGGAATGGAAAGCAAAAGAGTCTTTGGATCTGCCCGGACTGGCCGCATACTGGCTTGCCCGGGCCAGGGAGATCCACGCCGAGGACATCAGGATCAATACCGCCCTGGGGCGCCTTGGTGGGGAACTGCTCAGGGATGGAGACACGGTTATGACTCACTGTAATGCCGGAGCTCTGGCCACTGCCGGATACGGCACCGCCCTGGGGGTGGTGCGGGGTGCAGTGGATGCGGGCAAGACGATCGAGGTCATTGCTAACGAGACCCGCCCCTTTCTGCAGGGTGCCCGGCTGACCGCGTACGAGTTGCAGGTGGATGGAATTCCGGTCAAAGTGGCCTGCGACAACGCCTGTGCCCTGCTTATGCAGCGCGGTCTGGTGGACGCAGTGGTGGTCGGTGCGGACCGCATCGTGGCCAACGGGGATACTGCCAACAAGATCGGCACCTTCGGCGTGGCGCTGCTGGCAAAGCATTTCGGTGTGCCTTTTTACGTGGCCGCACCCAGCTCCACCTTTGACCTGGATACCCCGGACGGCTCGGGGATTCCTATCGAGGACCGAACCCCGAACGAGGTGACCCATGTGGGCGAAACCAGGATTACCCCGGAGTCCGTCCCTGTGTTCAACTACGCCTTCGACGTTACTCCGGCCGACCTTATTGCGGGTATCGTGACTGAAAAAGGTGTCCTCAGGCCGCCGTATGTCGATTCCATCGCCAGGGCCGTAGGAGGTTCCGGCCGATAACCGGCCCCTCGGCCGGGTCGGTGCCCGGCTGATTTTCCGATTGTGACAGACCCTGCAATGTTACGTCGCTTGAAAATTTTTTTCGAGCAGAGTGAACCCTTAATCTTCAACCAAATAATGAAGGCATAGCATGCTGCCACTTGTTGCCCTGATCGGCAGACCGAACGTGGGCAAATCCACGCTGTTCAACCGGCTTTTGAAACAGAGGAAATCTTTGACCCATGACCGGCCCGGAGTGACCCGGGATTCTATTTTCGCGGACATGGTTATCGAGGAAACCCGGTTTTCCCTGGTGGACACCGGCGGGATCGTGTTCGAATCCCCTGAAGAAATCGAGGACGAAATTTTTGCCCAGGCCCGGGAAGCCATGGAGGCGGCCGACCTCATTTTGCATGTGGTGGACGGTCGGGAGGGATTGACACCTCTGGACGAAGAGGTGGCCCACTATCTGCGCCAGAGGGGCAAAGATGTGCTTGTGGTGGTCAACAAGGTGGACGGAGCCGAACTCGAAGATGTTCTTCTGGCCGATTTCCATACCCTGGGAGTCTCGCTGCTGGCCGTCTCCTCGGCTCACGGCTACGGCATGAACGAGCTGAGCGCCACCCTGGAGTCAAGAATGGCCGGACGTTCTCCGCAAGAGGAGGCCAAAGAGGGCCGGGGGCTCTGCCTGGCCGTACTGGGAAGGCCCAATGCCGGCAAGTCTTCTACGGTCAACGCCCTGCTGGGGAAAAAGCGGCTCATTGTCAACGCAGAGGCCGGGACCACCAGAGACAGCGTGGATGTGATTCTGGAAAAGAACGGCAAGTCCTATACGTTTATCGATACGGCCGGGATCAGGCGCAAGACCAGGGTTCTGGACGACCTGGAGCGGTTCAGCGTCCTGCGGGCCCTGCAGGCCGGGAAGCGGGCCGATGTGGTCATTTTCGTGCTCGACGCCCTCAAGGGAGTGGTGGCCCAGGACAAGAAGCTGCTGGCCTTTCTGGTCAAGGAACACATCCCGTTTATCGTGGCCGTGAACAAGATCGACATGATCCCCCGTCGTGAGGTGCAGAAGCTGAAAACCGGGTTCGAGGATGAACTCCGGTTCTGTTCGCATGTTCCCATGGTCTATACCTCCGCCGTGACCCGGGCCGGGCTGGGCGGCCTGCTGCCCCTGGCGGAAAAACTGTGGGAGCAGTGCAACATCCGGATATCCACGGGCGAACTGAATCGACTGGTCTCCCTGGCCACCCAGCGTCACCAGCCCCCCTCCACCAAGGGGCGGCGGCCCAAGATCTATTACATGACCCAGCCCACCACCTGTCCGCCGACCTTTGTTTTTTTTGTCAACGACAAGACCCTGATGAAGGACAGTTATACGAAATATCTGGAAAATCAGCTCCGCAAGCTGTTCGGGTTGTCCATGACCCCGGTCCGGATTCTGTATCGTTCCAGTCACGGGTAGTGCCCTGGATTCGCTCTGACACTTGACCGGAAGCCCCGTGTCGGCCTATTCTACTCAGTCCGAATTACCGTTCCGGCGACCGGACAGGGCCTCATTCTCCTGACGGAAACGCAGTGTCGGATTCTCAATCTCAACAGAAGCTCATAGGGGGCTGAATATGGTCCAGAAAGCGGAAAAGATTTGGTTTGACGGGAAACTGGTCCCGTGGGACGAGGCTCAGGTTCATGTGTTGACGCACGCCCTGCATTACGGACTGGGTGTTTTCGAAGGCATCAGGTGCTATAAATGCAGTGACGGTCGCTCCGCCGTGTTTCGGTTGCAGGAGCATGTGGACCGGTTGTTTGATTCGGCCAAGATCGTGCAGATGGAGATTCCCTTTTCCAGGGAGACCGTTTCCAGGGCCATTATCGAGACCCTGCAGGTCAATAAGCTCGATCAGGGGTATATCCGCCCCCTGGCCTTCGTGGGTGCCGGTGCCATGGGTGTTCATCCCGGCAACAATCCTATCCAGCTGATCATCGCCACCTGGCCTTGGGGTGCCTATCTCGGCGAAGAGGCCCTGGAAAAGGGCATCCGGGTCAAGACTTCCAGCTTCACCCGGCACCATGTCAACGTGATGATGACCAAGGCCAAGGTTTCCGGAAACTATGTCAACTCCATCCTGGCCAAGCGGGACGCAGTGGCCGACGGGTACGACGAAGCGCTTATGCTTGACGCCCAGGGATACGTGTCCGAAGCCACCGGGGAAAATATCTTTCTGGTCAAGAACAAGGTCATCAAAACTCCGCCCCTGGGGTCGATCCTGTCCGGAATTACCCGCGACTCCCTGATGATCCTGGCCCGGGATCTCGGATACACCGTGGTTGAGCAGCAGTTCACCCGGGACGAGCTTTATTCCGCGGATGAGGCCTTTTTCTGCGGGACCGCAGCCGAAGTGACCCCCATCCGGGAGCTGGATCGCCGGGTCATCGGTGAAGGAACGGCCGGGCCTGTGACCAAGGACTTGCAGAAAAAATACTTTGCGGTCATCAAGGGTGAAAATCCTGAATATACGGATTGGCTCGAGTATTTTGAAGTATAACGACCCGGCCCGCCGTCCGCTTCCATCCGGAACGGGCGGCCGGGCCGGTGTTTCGGGCCGGACCGTCCCGCCTGGCGGGGCGACCGGTCCTTTCTTTTTCCGGCCGCGGGCTGCGGTCGGTCCCGGAGCATGGTCATGAGCCAGGAAAGCCTCACTGCCAGATATCGTCCCCAGACCTTTGCCGAGGTCGCGGGCCAGGATGCGGTCAAGACCATCCTGTCCCGGGCCGCGGCCACGGACAGGGTCGCCCCGGCCTACCTGTTCAGCGGAACCCGCGGGGTGGGCAAGACCACGATTGCCAGGATCTTCGCCAAGGCCGTCAACTGTGCCCGCGGCCCGGCCGCTGAACCGTGCAACAGGTGCCCCTTCTGCCGTCAGATCACCCAGGGCACCGAAGTGGACGTGGTGGAGATCGACGGGGCGTCCAACACCGGCGTGGACAATGTGCGCCGCCTTCGGGAGGATGTGGGGTACGCCCCTCTGGAGTGTCGCTACAAGGTGATCATCATCGATGAGGCGCACATGCTCTCCAAGTCCGCCTTCAACGCCCTTTTGAAGACTCTGGAAGAGCCGCCTGGTCACGTGACCTTCATCATGGCCACCACGGAACCTGAAAAATTTCCCCAGACCATTGTCAGCCGCTGCCAGCACTATGTCTTTAAACGGCTGTCCCAGGCCGGGCTCAAGGACCACCTCAGGTTTGTGGTCGACCGGGAAGGGGTCTCGGCCGATGAATCCGCTCTCAATCTGCTGGCCCGGCGCGGGGCCGGCTCGGTGCGCGATTCCATGTCCCTTTTGTCCCAGGTTCTGGCCCTGGGCACGGACCGGCTGAGTGACGCGGCTGTTCGGGAAGTCCTTGGTCTGGCCGGCCAGGAGATCTTCATGGAGGTGGTTCAGGCCATCCATGATCAGGATATTTTCGGGCTGAATCGAGTGCTCGAGGAGCTTCTGGATACAGGTCTTGATATCGGGTTTTTCCTGCGGGAACTGGTCCAGTGCTGGCGCAATCTGTTTTTGCTTTCCCAGGCCGGGGATAAGGCCGGGGAACTCATGGATCTGCCTGAGGAGGAGGTGGCGGCCTGGATCGCCCTGGCCGGACAATTTTCACCCGCCCATATCCACGCTGCCTGGCAGATGACCCTGGAGAACCAGCGCCGGGTCCTGACCAGTCTGGAACCGGGGCCGGCTCTGGAGATGCTGCTGCTCAATCTGGCCTATCTGCCGAGACTTATGCCCCTAGGCAGGGTCAGCGGCTATGGCCCGTCCTCCTCCGCTTCTTCCTCCGGGGACGCGGCAGAGGGATCCTCCCGGTCCGCGTCCGCTTCCCCCGCCCCCCGCAGGGCCTCGCAGCCGGTCCCGGAGAAGGCACCCTCTCTCCCGCCCCGGGAGTCCTCGGCATCCTCCAGCCCTTCGACCGGGCGGTACTCCGCCTCGGCCCCAGGGCCTCTTCCGCCCGGTCCTCGGGATTGGACCGGGTTTCTGCGTCATTACGGGCGCCGGCTGGCCCGGGAGAAGCGCCCTCTGCCGGGGCTGAAGCAGGCCGGAGGTGTGCTCAGGGAGGGGGAACTGATCATTACCTGCGCCAGCTCCATGCTGGCCAAGGGGCTTATGGCCCAGGAAAAATTTACCTATCTGTCGGAACTGGTGCAGGAGTATTTCGGGGCCGGTACCACGGTTCGGGTCCAGGCCGTGGAGTCTGCTCCGCGTCAGAATCGGGCGGATTTGAAACGGAACATGCTGGAGCATCCGGTGATCAAGAACGTCACCGAGGAGTTTCATGCCCGGATCATGGACGTTCGTCCCGTGAAGCCGGCTGAAAACGGCACCGGATCGGACAAGGATCCGGGATAGGAGTCTTTTTTTTTGGGGACAAGGCGCCCTCTGTCCGAGGGAATACCAGAACGGACCGCACCCCCGGTGCGGCAAAATGCTTTTGGAGGCAACCATGGGAATGAACGATATGATGCGCCAGGCGCAGATGATGCAGCGCAAGATGGCCAAGATGCAGGAAGAATTGAAGACCAGGGAATTTGAGGCCTCTGCCGGCGGCGGAATGGTCACGGTTCAGGTCAACGGAGACCAGGAAGTGACCAAGATGAGCATTGATCCCGCGGCAGTGGATCCCGAAGATGTGGAAATGCTCCAGGATCTGGTTCTGGCGGCCACCAACGAGGCCCTGAAAAAGGCCAAGGATGCGGTCCAGGGTGAAATGTCCTCCCTTACGGGGGGCATGAAGATTCCGGGCCTGTTTTAAGGGGCTGTGGTGCGAACGCTTCCCCAACCACTGCAGACCGTGGTGGATCGCTTCTCCTCCCTTCCGGGAGTGGGCCCCAAAAGCGCCCTGCGCATGGCCATGGCCATGCTCGCCTGGCCGGTCGAGGATGTCCGCGACTTTGGAAAGGCCGTGGCCGCCCTGCGGGACGATCTTAAGGTCTGTTCCACCTGCGCGGCTCTGACCGATACCGATCCGTGTGCCATCTGCGCGGATCCGGCCAGAAATCGGGATCAGCTGTGTGTGGTCGCCGAGTGGGATTCCCTGCTGGTCATGGAAGAAGCCGGATTGTTCAGGGGCAGGTACCTGGTCCTTGGCGGGTTGCTGGCTCCCCTGGACGGGACGGCCTCGGACAAGCTCCGATTCGAGCTGCTTTGTGAGCGGCTGGAGTCCCGGGAGATCCGGGAGGTGATCCTGGCGCTGGGATCGACCCTGGAGGCCGAGGCTACCGGGTCCCATTTGAAGAATATGATCGAACGGTCCTTTCCTGCGGTGCGGGTCAGCCGACTGGCCCAGGGCATTCCCCTTGGGGCTGAGATCAAG
Source organism: Desulfomicrobiaceae bacterium (assembly GCA_041685265.1). Classification (GTDB taxonomy): domain Bacteria; phylum Desulfobacterota; class Desulfovibrionia; order Desulfovibrionales; family Desulfomicrobiaceae; genus JAWLGC01. The sequence continues at coordinate 32,069 of JAWLGC010000016.1, forward strand.
TATATGGACCGGGAAACTCTTAAACAGTCCATGCAGTTTCGGCAGGACATCTGAGCGTGTCTTATATCCGGACGGAAGGGCCCACGGCCCTTCCGTCTTTTTTGTCCATCGGAGACCAAGGAAAAAAACGAGATGGTTTCGTTGCAAGGGGAAGTGACCAGAATTCTGTTCTGCAACCGGGAGACGGGATATCTCGTGGGCAGGGCCACCTCTGCGGACCATCCCGGAGAGGTGACCTTCGTGGGCAACCTCGGCCCGGTCAGTCCCGGAGAGATGCTGGCCCTGACCGGAGAGTGGGTGGAGCACCCTACATTTGGTCGCCAGCTGTCGGTGAGCGGGTTCGAACAGATCATGCCGGCCACTGCTACCGGTGTGGTCCGTTATCTCTCTTCCGGACAGATCAAGGGGGTCGGGGAGGGGCTGGCCAAACGTATGGTGGACATGTTCGGTCCGGAGGTCCTCGATGTCATGGAAAAGGACCCCGAAAAACTGCTGGCCGTGCGCGGCGTGGGCAAGAAGCTTCTGGCCGGGATCAGGGAGTCCTGGACCGAACAGCGCGAGATCCGGGGGCTGATGCTTTTTCTGCAGTCCTACGACATCCCACTGACCTATGCGGGACGGATTTTTCAAATCTACGGCCTTGAGGCCGTGGCCAAGCTCAAAGAGAATCCGTATGAGCTGGCCCGCACTGTGCGCGGCATCGGTTTCAGAACCGCGGATGAAGCGGGCCTGAAGCTCGGGTTTGACCGGGATTGTCCTCAGCGCATGGAGGCCGGCATCCTGCATGCACTGGCCGTGGAGTCGGACAGCGGGAACATGTTCGTCCCGCGGGATCTGCTTCTGGACAGGGCCGCCGGGCTGCTGGAGCGATCGGACCAGGATCTGCTCGCCCTGGCCCTGGACCGACTGGAAGAGCGCAAGCGGGTCATGGTCGAGACTCTCCCGGAACAGGACATATCCGAGGCGGTCTATCTGGCCTCTCTGTACAAGACCGAACGGACCATCGCCTCCAGGGTTCTGTCCATTATCCAGCACACCAGCCGTATTGCCGAAGACAAGCTGCGCAAGGCCCTTGACAGGACCGAGGCCGCGGCCGGGATATCCCTGTCCGACGAGCAGCAGCGGGCCGTGTGGGAGACCTGCGAAAACAAGGTGTCCATCATCACCGGTGGCCCGGGAACCGGGAAGACGACCATTACCAGGGTGGTCGTCCGGGCCCTTGGGGAGGTCGGGCTGAAGGTCCGCCTGGCCGCGCCCACGGGGCGGGCCGCGAAACGGCTGGCCGAGGCCACCGGTTTTTCCGCATCCACCCTGCACCGCCTGCTGGGGTTCAGCCCCGACGGCGGGTTCGAACACTGCGAGGAGAAGAAGCTCAAGGCGGACGTGCTTGTGGTGGACGAGGCCTCCATGCTCGATTGCCGGCTGTTCGTCAGCCTGCTCAAAGCCCTGCCCCGGGCCTGCCGGTTGATCCTCATCGGGGACGAGCACCAGCTCCCCTCGGTGGGGGTGGGCAATGTGCTCGGGGACCTGCTCCACAGCGGGGTCATCCCGGTTTCCCGCCTGACCCGCATCTACCGCCAGGCCAGGGAGAGCATGATCGTGGTCAATGCCCACCGCATCAACGAGGGAAGGATGGTTCTGCCCGCGGTCAAACCGCCCCCTGAAGCTGATTTTTTCTGGGTGGAGAACGACGATATCCGGCGCGTGCAGGAGCTGATCCTGACCATTGTCTGCGAGCGGATTCCCCTGACCTACGGTCTGGATCCCATGCGCGATGTTCAGGTTCTGACCCCCATGCACAAAGGAGAGGTGGGCACCGTGGTTCTCAATCAGCTGTTGCAGGAGCGGCTCAATCCCGGGGGCACGTCCCTGAAGCGGGGGCGGGGTATTCTGCGACCCCGGGATCGGGTCATCCAGGTCAGGAACAACTACGACAAAGAGGTCTTTAATGGAGATCTGGGACGTATCAGTGCGGTGCTTCCCGGGGAAGGGAAGGTGGTGGTCGATTTCGAGGGGCGGGACGTGACCTATACCTCGGCCGAGATCGATGAGCTGCAGCTCGCCTATGCCATGAGCGTGCACAAGTCCCAGGGGTCGGAGTATCCGGCTGTGGTTCTGCCCCTTATGCCCCAGCACTACATGCTCCTGCAGCGCAACCTGATCTACACAGGCCTGACCCGGGCCAGACGCCTGGCCATCATGATCGG
>JAWLGC010000104.1:0-8949 GCA_041685265.1 Desulfomicrobiaceae bacterium
TATATCCGCTGCAGTCCATGGGGTGGGGCGGAATTTGAAATACGACTTCCTGTATGCTCCGGAGACCGGGTAACAAAAATCGATTGCAAAATCGGAAAAGTCAGCTGAGATAAAAGGTACGTAAAAAAAAATCGAAGAAGTTTTTCTTATGCTGAATCGGTACAACATGTATTAGTTTGTTTGGGGGCGTCGGGTGAGTTTTGAACAAAACGGACAGGAAGTGGTTCTGATCGTCGAGGATGACAAGGGCTTGAACCAGCTTTTACAGGATGAGCTTGTTGATGCCGGGTGTGTCACAGCATGTGTGTCCAGCGCTGAACAGGCGGTAAGCTGGCTGGGTGACAATGCAGCCGACCTAGTGGTCTGTGATTTGAAGCTGCCCGGAGAAAACGGCATGCAATTGCTCCGCAAAACACGGGATTATTTACCTATGCCCGGATTTTTGATTATTACCGCCTTTGGCTCCGTGCCCCAGGCGGTGGAAGCCCTGAAGGCCGGAGCAGATGATTTTTTGACCAAGCCGCTGGATCTGGATCAGTTTGTGCTTTGTGTTAAGCGCATTTTGGAGAACAGACGATTGCGGGAAGAAGTCCAGCACTACCGGCAGATTTTGAGCGCAAACGATTTTCATGGTATTTTGGGGCAAAGTCGATCCATGCGGAGATTGGCCCAGCAAATCAGACAGATGGCCGCAGCCCGGGGGCCGGTTTTGATTGTTGGAGAAAGCGGCACGGGTAAAGAACTTGCGGCCCGGGCAGTGCACAGGGAAAGTGCCTCAGTGAATGCTCCGCTGGTGGTTTTGAATTGCGCCGGTATACCTCCGGAACTTCTCGAATCCGAATTGTTCGGCCACATGGCCGGGGCCTTTACCGGAGCATCACGGCAACGCCGGGGACTCTTTTTTGAAGCCCATGGCGGGTCGTTTTTTCTGGACGAGATTTCCGAGATGCCCCTTTCCATGCAGGCCAAGCTCCTGCGGGTTCTGCAGGATGGCAAGGTTCGACCTGTGGGCAGCAACAAGGAAATCTGTACGGACGTGCGTATTATAGCAGCCACCAACAGAGACCTGGAGGGCGAGATAGCTGCGGGCAATTTCCGGGAAGATCTTTTTTACCGGCTAGAGACATTTACCCTGCGGGTACCACCGTTGCGTGAACGTGAAGATGACGTAGTTCTGCTTGCGGTCAGTTTTATGCACCGTTTCAACGCCAGATTGGAAAGGAATATAAGAGGTTTTTCCGATGAGGCCCTGTCCTTACTGCGCAGGTATTCTTTCCCGGGGAATATACGGGAACTGCAAAATGCAGTGGAAAGAGCAGTGACTTTCTGCCGCGGAAAATGGGTGACTCCGCAGGATTTTCCCCTCCGAATGCGCCAAAATGAATCTACGGCACCCGAAGGCGATATGGTAAATGGATCACCATCGGAAAACTCTTTCCTTTTACATGGAGAGAAATTGCCTAGCTTGGAAACGATAAAGGAGCGTTATATTAATTATATTCTCAAACAATGCGGGAACAATAAACGCAGGGCCGCAGCGCTGTTAGGAATCGGGAGGAGAACATTGTATCGTTATATAGAAGCTGATACAGGAGAAGAAGCAAGAGATAGTCAGACCAGCAGGGAGCCAAAAAAATAATTAATACTGGGAATACAACCGTCTTTATGTTATGGAGATATGTCTTTTCTACAGTAAAGAATGGAGGTGAGGCATCAAAGGGCCGGCACCCCAGCCTGTTAATATGTCCCTGCAAAAAGTCCAAAATAACAAATTTATAGAATTAAAGACTGAATTTACGCACGGCCCATTGGCTGGTGTTCTTGAGTGCAGCGCCTGTATTCTCCAGCAGTCATTCCCGTGAAAACGGGAATTTCAGACTTGTGGGCAATGACGGGCGTTGCCCCCGAAGCTGAGATTCCCGCGTTCGCGGGAATGACAGGCTCTTATGCAGCCGGTGTCTGCGGGGTGCGTAACTTCAGTTAAAGATTTTAATTCCAAGTAGTTGTGTCGTTAAAAAAATAGAATGGGTATTTTTGTAGTCAGATCTGAACCAGCAGGAAATGCTCGAAGTAATTCAGTCCGTATCCAACCTGTAAAGCGAGCAGTCATGGTACTTGAACTCAGTGTCTATGGAGGTCTTTTTTTTACAGCGTTTCTGGCGGCCACTTTTTTCCCCGCTCAATCAGAAATACTGCTTGTCACTCTTCTTCTTGCCGGCGGCTATCCGCCATGGGCGCTTGTTTTTGTTGCGAGCGTGGGAAATACGATGGGGGCCATGTTGAACTGGCTTATCGGATTTAGATTCATGCATCTGATGAATACGAAATGGTTCGGGCAGGAAACGAAATCATTGCAGAAAGCACAGCACTGGTATCATAGATACGGGCGCTGGTCTCTGCTTATGAGCTGGGCTCCGATTGTCGGAGATCCACTGACTCTTGTCGCGGGTATTTTAAAAGAGCCGGCCCGTCCGGTCCTGGCCATTGTCCTGTTCGCAAAAACAGCCCGATATATTATTGTCACGGTACTCACGCTGCAAGGGGGAGCATATGCCGGGAGTATCGGCTGATCAATCACGTTGCTCGCGGTCGTGAAGGGCGGTCTCGTCGCATTCGGGAGAGAGTGGGGTGGGAGCCGGGAAGATGGGTGTTCCGCGGACACCGCGGTGTCCGCGGAACGCAGGCTTAAATTCCCTGCTGGGCCATATGGGCGATGAGGTCGGCCACGCGGCAGGAGTAGCCCCATTCGTTGTCGTACCAGGCGTAGATCTTGGCCAGGTTACCGGATTGAACCACTGTGAAGTCCGCGTCCACGATGGAGGAGTGCGGGTTGCCCACGTAGTCCGAAGAGACGAACGGGTCATTGGAGAAGGCCAGTATGTTTTTGAGTTCTCCCTGGGCGGCCTGTTGCAGGGATGCCTTGAGGTTTTCGGTGGTGGTGTCTTTCTCGAGCACGGCCACGAAATCCACCAGGGAGACTGTGGGTGTGGGCACGCGCACGGAGAACCCCTCGAACCTGCCTTCCATCTCAGGGATGACCAGGGCAACGGCCTTGGCCGCGCCCGTGGAGGTGGGGATCATGTTGCAGGCCGCGGCGCGGGCCCGGCGCAGGTCCTTGTGGGGAAGGTCCAGAATGCGCTGGTCGTTGGTGTAGGCATGGACAGTGGTCATCACACCTTTAATGATGCCGAATTTTTGATGTATGACCCTGACAATGGGAGCCAGGCAGTTGGTGGTGCAGGAGGCGTTGGAGATGACGACGTGTTTGTCCGGGTCGTACAGGTCGTGGTTGACTCCCATGACCAGAGTGATGTCCTCCTCCTTGGCCGGGGCCGTAATGACCACTCGTCTGGCGCCCGCCTCAACATGCTGTCTTGCCCTTGGGCCGGTGCGGAAAATGCCTGTGGCTTCGACCACTACATCCACGCCCAGTTTGCCCCAGGGCAGCATGCGGGGGTCACGTTCGGCAAGGCTTTGGATGGTGAAATCGTTCCCGATGTGCATTCTGTCGCCATCCACCGAGACTTCGGGTTCAAATCTTCCGTAGCAGGTGTCATGGGCCAGCAGGTGGGCGTTGGTGCCGATGTCGAACAGGTCGTTGATGGCCACCACCTCCATCTCGTCGCGGTGATGTTTCCAGATGGTCTTGAGCACCTGCCTGCCGATACGCCCGAAACCGTTGATGCCGATTTTTATCTTGCTCATGGGTTCAATCCTCGAAGACTTGATAGGTGTATTCATCGGCGAGCTCCCGGGCTCGCTTGAGGGCCGCGTACATCCGGGCGTTTTCCAGGGCAAGACCGGAGAGGTCGGCGATGCAGTGCAGGAAGTCCAGTTCCTCTTCATCGAAATACCGCTCCTGGTCGGAATAGACCCTGATGGCCCCGATCACCCTGTCACCGCCCACAGTAAGCGGAGCCACCACAAGGGAGCACAACCCTTCTTTTGCCGCTTCTTCGGGGTACTGGAACCGTTTGTCCCTGCGCACGTCGGTGATGGTCACAATTTTACCGTTGAGCACATCCTGGTCCAGCCTGGACCTGGCGATCTCGACAGGGCCCTTGCGGGCATACCGCTCGGAAAGACCGAATGAGGCTCCGGGCTCCAGCGTCTTCCCGTCCCGGCTCACAACGCGAATGAAACACCCTTTGGCCCCCATTCCTTTGGTAACCTCCTCGGCGATCCTGGCCAGGACTTCGGAGGGGGACAGGCTGAGATTGATGATTTTCGCGACGTCATAAATGACTTTGTACAAACCTTTCGATGACATGAAAATCTCCTGTTTCAGGGGTGCCGGCCCGTTGTCCGGGCCCGGATCCTGGTTGTTCCCGGGCTCGCTCCGTTGCCTGCACCAGACCCTGATGACTGGTTTCCGGTTGATGGGTTCAGGGATTTCTGTTTCGACAATCCGGCTTAAAACATGACGTAAAGCAATAGTTACTGCAGGAGCACTGCTGGTCTGGGCTGTACGCCCGGCTGCTGATAATGACAGCTGGGTATATGTTTCCTCCCGCTGCCTTACTCTCCTGCCGTGAGCCGAAGCAGGCGCCCTCCTTTTTTGTCCTCCAGAACCCATATGGCCCCGTCAGGCCCCTGTTCGACCTCTCGTATACGTTTGCCCATGGCAAAACGCTCCACCTCCTCGGCCTGGTCGCCTTCAATCCTGACCCGAAGCAGTGATCGTGATCTGAGTCCGCCGATAAAAGCGTTGCCCTGCCACCCTGGAAATATTTTTCCATTGTAGATGATCAGCCCTGAAGGAGCAACTGTAGGGACCCAGTACAGCTCCGGAGCATGGAATTCCGGCCGGGTATCGTGGTCCGGAATCGGAATGCCGGAGTATTGATCGCCCCAGGAGACAATGGGCCAGCCGTAATTGTCTCCACCTGTGGTCAGGTTCAGTTCGTCACCGTGTCTGGGGCCCATTTCGTGTGTCCACAGCCGGCCCCGGCCGTCAAAAGTGATACCAAGCAGGTTGCGATGTCCAAGAGACCAGAAGGTTTTTGCAAGATCCCCCTTGTCCTGGAACGGGTTGTCGGGTGGTACTGATCCATCCTCGTTCACCCTGATGACCTTGCCCAGATTCTTTTCCCAGCTTTGGGCCGGCGATTGCTGCTGCCGGTCACCGGAGGTGATGAAGAGATGTCCGTCCGGGCTGAACGCCAGTCGGTGTGCGTAGTGCCCGTTGCCGGTGACTTTTGGTTTCTGTCGCCAGATGACTTCAAGGTCTTCCAGTACCGGTCCGGCAGAGGGGAGACGGAGCCGGGCCCGGGCGACCGCTGCCCCCTTTTTTCCTGATCTGTCCTGCTCAGCATACGACAGATATATCCAGTGGTTCTTTTTGTATCCGGGATGGAGAATAATATCCCCCAGACCGCCCTGGCCTCCGTAGGCCACCCCGGGTACTCCGTTGACCGGTACCCTGGAACGGGAATTCAGGTCGACCAGGAACAGTGTGCCCGGTTTCTCGGTGACCAGGAGGTCTCCACCTGGAAGAAAGGTCATGGCCCATGGTTCATTAAATGTTCCAAAGCTCTCAGAAAAGAGCTTTGACCCTGCACTGCCTTCGATCGTGTCAGCCCCGGCCCGGCCAGGGAGAGTGATGGAAAGCAGAAAAAATAACAGGTACAAGTGTGGTATGACACGTAAACGCTGCATGATTCCTCCGAGTTGAAGGCACTGTTCTTCTGGCCGTTGTTTATGAGGAAAGGGTGCTTCTCCGTAACACGGACACCCGCCTGCTGTCAGCACTATTCTCGTGCCGGGAACAGAAGGAATATTTTTTTGTCGGGAGAAGAGGAGCGGGAAGAAGGGAAGGGAGTGCGTGAGCGCAGGAAGAGGGGGAGGAGCCGGAGGGTCGTATTATTGATCCGCCCCTGTTTTTTCTTTTTTAACGGGCGAGGCTGGATCAGATTCCTGTGTTTCATGCTGGCCCGGGGGCTGAATCCTGAAGGATACGAATACAGGGCGTGAAAAATTCCATGAATTGAAGTGTTTTCTGTATGGGATCATCCACAGCAGGCAGGAGAGAATCCAGACGGAACTCCCCAAGACTGTTAGAATATCTCCGCTACGTATGCCGGATATGATGAATATCGCACCGGAAAGGCAGAATCCGGCCAGGGCGGACAGCTCCAGTTTCCAGTCTTTATCATGTTTTTTGATGGCTTCCTCCAGAGAGTTGATTTCAGGAAGGGAATGACCTGAGTCATCAGGGAGAATCAGGAGACAGGGATGCGAGATACGCCTTGTTGATCCATCTGTCTCCTTCCTCTTCGCTCAGATCCTGAAGGCGATCGCGTTGTACGCTGATGTATTCCACGGCATGGTTTTGTGCATAGGGGGCAGCATCGAGCCCCTTTTCCCGGCCGAGTTCTTTGAAGATCCGGACCTGAATGCGATTGAGTTTCATTTTCGTATGGTGATGATTATTTCTTCATGCAGCATTTCTTGTATTTCTTCCCGCTCCCAAAGGGGCAGAGAAACAGTTGGTGCGTAGTGAGGATCGTTCCTGGGTGCTCTCTCTCATTCTTTTCATTGTCTTTTTCAGCCCGGGCAATGTCCACGACATCATAGAAGATGATGCTTATAATGGAGGACCATCCTACACCGTGAAACAGGATGTTGCCCGTGGCATCCAATGACGATTCGATGGTATTCAGGACTGCGCTGATGAGGAAGACCGAACAGGTCAACAGAAGTACCCCCAGCAGGTGGCATGCCCAGTACATGAATCGGCATTTCTGTTCCCGGTAACTGATGGCGTTCCACATCTGCATCATGGTTGCCCAGATGATGGGAATGGCGACAAAGAACAGAAGGAGGTTATTTTCGGCCGGGAGCTTGAAATCCAGCCGGAACTCGAAATAATAAACCCCTGCCGCAAAAATGAGGAGGTCTCTCACAAGTACGAATAGAATCATGAGCAACTGGTAACCGAGAGCAGGAGACAGGGAAGTCCTCTGCAGGAAGACTCATGACTACAGCTCCTCAGTCCTGAATTCGCTGTAGCCTTCATAGAAATAGCTGACATCAATGCCCTTCATAAACAAGGAGCGATCATGGATCTGATCGGTGAGGGCCTGCTTGAGCACATGTTTGATTTCAATATCTTTAACCACACTGCGCTGCATGGCTGAAAGGTACTCTTCTTTATCGACCAGGTTCCAGTCAATCACCTTTTTGATTTCTGTTTTGAGCATGAGATCAAGCCAGATACGGGTGGCGCGTCCGTTGCCCTCACGAAATGGGTGGGCAATGTTCATCTCTACATATTTTTCGATGATTTCATCAAAACAGCTGTGCGGCATGGCGTCGATATGCTGCAACGATGGCTCCAGATACATGACCGGCGCAAAACGGAAACTGCTTTTGGAAATGTTTACCTGACGCATCCTGCCTGCAAAGTGATAAATATCTCCAAACAAATAGGCATGGATGAAGGACAGGCCTTCAAAGGTGCCGATTTTTACCCTGGTAGTAGCGCCCGAGTCAAAAAACTGTTTAGCTTTCTGCTTGCTTATTTTTTCTTCGGCTTTGGCCAACTCAATCTGATCGGTGATGCCCAGTTTGTTTTCCAGAACCATTCACCGCCTCCTTCAAGAAAATTAAATATTCAGCGCGGAAATGTATAAAGGTCGTTAAGGCTGAGAATGCGCAGCAGCCTGAACGGGGCTGACCAGTCCGGCGTGCCTCCGGGAAGGGGTGATTCCGGCTCGAAGGAAATACGGTATTTCTTGTCCACCCTGGCGGACCAGGCCGTGGGGTCATTGACGATCCGTTCGATGCTCAATCCGGGATGCCCCGGGTTTTCCTGGAGCATGGCCATGGTTTTGGCCAGTTTTTTTCGCAGCGAGGGATTGTTTCGAATTTTCTCCAGATCCTTGATGAACTTTTTATTCGGTTTCAGTTCCGGCATTGTCGATATCCTTTTGGAACCAGTCAGGAAGAGATGCGGACTCTGAATCCCTGGCTTCACGAAGTTTGTCCAGGCCGGATTCACTCAGTTTGATCTTTCTATAAATTTCGACAGGGTGAAGGCAGATATTTCCCCCGGGTTCCATGGAAAGCTCAAAATGAGTGCCCGGCTTGGCTCCCAGTTCCCTGCGAATGGAGGCCGGCAGACTGATGCTTCCTCTTTTGTCCATGGTAACGAGCATGGTGACTCCCTTGGGTTCAAGTTGGCTGGTCTGGGCGTAGAGAAATATGACCGAAAAATTTGTTTTTTTGGTGGAAAAGTATGTAATGACAAAATGTCATTTTGTCAAAAATGTTGATTGGGTTGGTTGTTTGTCCATCAGGCAGAAGTCCGAGGATCTCGGTGAAGTAGATTCTGAAGAGGGATTTGAGGCGGGCGAGAAAGTCATCCTTGCCGATGGCGTTGAAGGGAAGACCGGGAAGCGCGGTTCGCGACATGTCGTGACAGACCGTGGGGCGGTCCGGGAGCAGCAAGCTGGAAAGACGGGCCATGGGGACCTCCATGCTTGTGCTCAAGGCAGTTCCTCTGACACCAATCTGAAAACGTAACTGCCCGTTTTCATAGATTTGCTTTCAGAAAATTATCTCAACAAAGGTCCTTGGGACAATTTTTTTCCAGCCTAATTTGGCCCCCTGAGGTTTATCTTTCTGAGATCAAATGACTTATTCTCAAAGCGCGCTTTCCGTCATTTTTTTCCCCCAAAGCTGCTTCGACTGAAGAGTTCCTCTGACACCCGAAGAAATCTCCTTAGGGGAAGGCTGACGTCAGGCCTACTCACGTGAGACACCGGCCCCATGAGATTCCTGTGTTTAAGAAAATTTCATGGGGCCGGTGTCTACAGAGTGCGTAGTATCAGTTACTATGATACGCTTCGGTATATATATGCATCATCAATAAAATGGCCATTGATTGTATTTCTGGAAAATCGAATTCCTTCGGTATTCTCTTTTGTAGAAACAGCAGTTTTTAAC
>JAWLGC010000017.1:0-34191 GCA_041685265.1 Desulfomicrobiaceae bacterium
GTCTCTTTGTCCCGTGAGCGAGGGGTGCGGCGGTGCGTTGATCTGTGTTGCGGTACAGGTGCGCTGGCCTGTCGGCTGGGGCGGGCAGGAATTCCCTGTACCGGTGTCGATTTGTCCAGGGAAATGCTTGTGCAGGCGGAGGGTAAGCACTGTCCTGATACTCGATTTCTTCAGGGGGATGCTGCGGATTCGGGGCTGGCGGCAGAATCCTTTGAACTGGCCTCCATCTGTTTTGCCCTGCACGAGAAGCCCGCCCCCTTGCGGCAGGCCATCCTGACTGAAGCGCTTCGCCTCCTTGCTCCGGGCGGGGTGCTCGTTGTTGTCGATTATTCCGGACCGGGCAGAGGGGGGTGGCCGGTTCGGACGCTGGCTGCAACTGTGGAGCGGGTGGCTGGGCAGAAACATTATCGAAATTTCAGGGACTATATGGCCCGGGGCGGGCTGAGGGTGCTGCTTAAGCAGTGCAGCATCGAGCCTTACCAGGAGGAACTTTTTCATGGCGGCGTGACAAGCATGACGACGTCGAAAAAACCTGCTACCGCCTGAGCATTATCAGAAGTTGCATGAGGCCGATTTTGAACATTCCATCAGGAGAACTGTAATGACCACCTATACCATCCATCCCATTGTCATGGGCACCAAGGTTTTCGACAAAGGAATGATGACCTACCAGCAGGACTACGGCACTCCGTACGTTATTCCCATCTATTCCTGGTATCTGGAGGGAGGGGACAAGAAAATCCTGGTGGATACCGGCGAGATGCAGCCCATTTGGTCCGAGGAGCGGGAAAAAGGGATCGGGGGAAAAATTTATACGTTCGAAGAGGGGCTGGCAAAGTGGGGGCTGAAGCCTGAGGATATTGATGTGGTTATCCATACCCACCTGCACAGCGACCACTGCGAGAACGACTACAAGTGCGTCAATGCGAAGATTTATGTCCATGAAAAGGAACTTGAGCATATTCATGAGCCGCACCCTTTGGATATCCGGTATATCGAGGATTTTATCGAGGATGTGGAGGAGAACGGGCAGCTTGAGGTGCTCAAAGAGGGAGCAGAGATCCTGCCGGGAATAGAAATGGTGCATACTCCTGCGCATACGCCGGGAGGCATGACCGTGCTGGTGGATACCGTGGAAGGGAAGGCGGCAATAACCGGATTCTGTGTGATAGAAGAAAATTTGTTTCCGCCGGTCAGCGTTCGGGCCATGGAAATGGAAGTGATTCCTCCGGGGACGGCCGTGAATACCTACGAAGCGTACGATATCATGGTAAAAGTGAAGGAGATGGCTGATATTTTGATCCCATTGCATGAACCGAAGTATGCGGCGGTGGAGAGCATTCCGGAGAAGTAAAAAGCGGAAGGCAAAAGGCATGGCCGGGAAAGAGTACCTGATACCCAACCAGGAAGGATATCGGAACCTGAAATCGTTTCAGGTAGCCAGGCTGGTGTATGACGTAACCGTGCTGTTTTGTGACAGGTACATTGATAAGCGAAGCCGGACCCATGACCAGATGGTCCAGGCCGCTAGAAGCGGGGTGCAGAATATTGCCGAGGGAAGCAGGGCTTCAGGGACTTCCAAGAAGTTTGAAATCAAGCTGACCAATGTGGCGAGGGCGAGTCTGGAGGAGTTGAGGCTGGATTATGAGGATTATTTGCGGCACCGGGGGCTGCCGTTATTGGGGGCAAAGGACCCGGTGCTGATGCGGTTTAAGGGGAGAAGGTGTGCGACTTTGGATGATGTTCGGAGGTGGGTGCTGGAGGAGCGGCGAAGAGTGCAAAGAGGCAGAGTTGAAAGAGGCACGGACCCGCACGGACTCACACAGACCCGCACGGACAATCAAAATTCTGCACCTCAACCGTTCTTGAGAGTCGGTGCGAGTCCGTGTGGGTCCGGCTCTTCTTCCTCTTTACCTCCCTCCGCCCTTGCCGCCAACGCCGCCCTTTCCCTTCTCAACCTCTGCTGCTGGCTCTTGGACAGGCAACTGCTTACCCTTTCAGAGCAGTTCGAAAAGAGCGGCGGTTTTACAGAACGCATGTACCACCACCGCTCAAAACTTCGCAGGCGGTAGCCATGCCCACCCCAAAAAACCAAAGCGGGCCGGAAAGGTTTCCCTTTCCGGCCCGCTTTGTTCAGTGCTGCCTGAAATAGCTGCGTTTAACTATTCCCCGATGGGCCAGACGGTTCGTCCGGCCTTCTCGTTCAGCAGTTCTGCCATGGCCAGGTAGAAAGCGCTGAAGCCGCAGATGACGCCTTCAAAACCGGCGATGGCGCCGATAAAGCCGGAGCCGGTCCAGTCCCTGAGGGCCAGGAGAAAGAACAGAATGACCAGGGACAGGAACACGAAGCGCAGGACCTTGTTGCTGCCCTTGGTGCCGAAATACATAAACAGGGTGAACAAGCCCCACATGAACAGATACCAGCCCATGTAGGCATGGGGGGTGGGGTCGGCAAGGCCCATTTTGGGCAGCACGAGCAGGCCGACCAGGGTGAGCCAGAAGAACCCGTAAGAGGTGAAGGCGGTCAGGCCGAAGGTGTTGCCCTTCTTGAATTCCAGAATGCCGGCGATGATCTGGGCGATGCCGCCGTAGAAGATGCCCATGGCCAGAATCATGGAGCTGATGGGAAAGAATCCCATATTGTGAATATTGAGCAGGACGGTGGTCATACCGAAGGCCATGAGGCCCAGCGGGGCCGGATTCGCAGAGTTCTGCATACTGAATTTCCTCGTGATGGAAAAAATGGTTGAATAAATAAGCAACGTCTTGTGTCAGGAAATTTTCACAGAGTCAATCTGAGTAACCATGCGTATCCGCATGGATCTGTTCGTGTGCCTGCTGACTTTGCCCTTCGCCGGAAGGACCAATCCGGCCGGCGGCTTTTTGGCCGGAAAAATTTCGTTTTGAATTCAGCGTTGTCTTCAGGAAATAAGCGGGCCCGGCATCGTGTGATGTCGGGCCTTTGTGTTTAGATAGGGTATGCGAAAATAGGGGAAAAGTTCCTCAACCTCCGAAGCGGATTTTGGCCTCGGTCTTTTCCGGGTTCCTGCCCAGGTGCTTGTGCCTGTTCAGGGCCGCCCTGGCCATGCGGTCGATGACATGGGGCAGATCGGAATTGTCCTGCAGGTCCTGAAAGGAGTCAAGAGAACGGATCCGATCGCTGATGGTCACCGGATGCTCCATGTCCGGAGTCAGGGTGATGTCTTCGTATACGAGGTCGATGTCCTGCTCGAAAATCCGTTTGAAAAGGTCCTGCATGGTATAGGTGAAGAATTTCTTCACGTCCTCGGTGGATTCGGCCAGGTTCAGTTTCTGCCGAAAGGCCGGGAGGAGTTCGTTTTCATACTTGGTGAATGAATGTTTTTTGGCCATGGGATACCTCGTTGCCTGATTTGGTTGCCGATATGGGGAAAACTAGCAGTGAGGCGTTTACTTGGAAGGTACCAAAGGGTGTGGACACCGCTTTGTAATGGCGTAAGGAGTAGAAAATGGCATAAACCGGTAGTCCGAAGCGGACTGCAGGTCAGTCGACATGCACAAGGGAGTTGCCCGCCGATACCTGCTGTGACAAAAAGAACGAAATTCCTGGTGAGAGAACCCGAACCCTCGAGACACGGAGCTGCTCATGAAAGAGGCAAGAGTGTACGGCAAGCTGGAAGAAAACAGGGTCGAGTGTCGTTTGTGCGCCCACAACTGCAGGATCAGTCCGGGAAAACGGGGGCTTTGCGGGGTGCGCGAAAACCGGGGCGGCACCTTGTACTCTCTGGTGTACGGAAAAATTATCGCCGAGCATGTCGACCCCATCGAAAAGAAACCCCTGTTCCATTTCCATCCGGGGACCAGAGCCTATTCCATCGGCACAGTGGGGTGTAATTTTCGTTGTGCTCACTGCCAGAATTCAGAAATATCCCAGCTGCCGCACAATCACGGTGGCCGGATCGCCGGAAGGGAGTGTACTCCGGATGATATTGTGGCCGCAGCCAGGAGAACGGGCTCCCAGACCATCGCCTATACCTACAACGAGCCGACCATTTTTTTCGAATTCGCCCGGGACACCGCGGTTCTGGCCCAGCAGGAGCGGATCAAAAATATTTTCGTCAGCAACGGGTATATGTCCCGGGAGACCACCAAGCGTATCGCCCCGTATCTGGACGCCATCAATATCGACCTGAAAGGGTTCACGGATGCCTTTTACAAGAAGATCTGCGGGGCCAGGCTGCAGCCGGTTCTGGACTCCATCAAGCAAATGAAGGAGGCCGGGGTCTGGCTGGAGGTGACCACCCTGGTCATCCCCACCCTGAACGACAGCGAAGAGGAATTGCGGGATATCGCCCGGTTTATCAGGTCCGTCGGGGCTGATACTCCCTGGCATGTGTCCAGGTTTTTTCCGGCGTATCGTTTGGATCATCTGCCCCCGACACCGGTTACGACACTGCAGCGGGCCAGGGAGATCGGCCTGGAGGAAGGACTGCACTACGTCTACGAAGGGAACGTTGCCGAACCGGAGTCGGAAAATACCTATTGTCCCGGGTGCGGCAAGGTGGTCATTGAACGGGCCGGATTTCATGTTGCCGCCGGAATAGGGGTGAAGCTCGGCAAATGTCCGGAATGCGGTGTGCATATCGCAGGAGAGTGGGGCTAGGTGGGTTGCCATGCATGATTCCTACGACAGGCTGCGGGACCGGATGGTGGTCGAACAGATCGAGGCCCGGGGCGTGCGCGACCCTCGGGTGCTTGAGGCGATGCGTATGGTGCCCAGGCATGCGTTCGTTCCCGGACCCGAGCGGGTCTTTGCCTATGCGGATCAACCACTGCCCATCGGACATGGGCAGACTATTTCCCAGCCGTACATCGTGGCTTACATGACCGAACTCCTGGGCCCGAAACCGGGCGAGATCGTCCTCGAGGTGGGGTCCGGGTGCGGATACCAGGCCGCGATTCTGTCCAGACTGGCGAAGTGGGTGTATACGGTCGAGCGGGTTTCGGAACTGGCAAAGCAGGCTGAGGTCAATCTGCGTGACAACGGGTTTTACAATGTGACCTGCAGGGAGGGGGACGGCACCATGGGGTGGGAGGAGTTCGGCCCCTATGACGGCATCATCACCACGGCCTCTGGCCCGGAGGTGCCGCAGCCCCTCATGGGACAGTTGGCCCTAGGAGGCCGTCTGGTCATGCCCGTGGGCAGGTTGTATGGTGGGCAGGTCATGGTCCGGATCATCAGGGCGGACGCAGATCGGTTCGAGACCGAGGAACTGCTTGACGTGGCCTTTGTACCGCTCATCGGGGCGTACGGGTGGAGAGAATAAAAAGTCATTACCAGGAGTATTTCCGGGTATGGCGTTCTGGCTGTCGGAACAACTGCATCGGGACCTGACCATTCATTTCCGCTTTTCAACGAATTTCACGCACTTTCCTACGGTCAGCATCTTTCCGGCATCCGCCTCCGAGATAAGCACGCCGCATCTGGTCTGGATGCCGGTCAGGAAATTCATGTAGTCAAAGGAATCCAGGTCGTACTCTTCACGCAGGTCCACATCGTCCCCGACCTCGCCGGGGTCGATTTCCGGGGCCACGGACACCAGGGCAGCCAGGATCGCCTCGCGTATGGAAAGGGTATTCATTGTTCCATCTCCTCTTGAAGTCTGCGCAGAAACAATCCTCCCCGGTGTCCGTCCGAGACCCGGTGGTCGGCGGAGAGGGTGGCGGTCAGATGCGGGGCCATGGACAGGGTTGAGTCGGTTTGCACGGGATGGTCGTACAGGCACCCGAACCCCACAAGGGCGACCAGGGGCGGCGGGATGATGCCGTACACGGTTTCCACACCACGCTCCCCGAGATTGGTCACGGTGATGGTCGCCCCCTCGAAGTCCGATGCCGCCAGCCGGCCGGTTCTGGCGCGGGTGATCAGATCCGTGAGTTCGCTCATGACCGTCTCGACCGGTTTTGTATCAACGTCTCTGAGGACAGGCACGACGAGTCCGCCCCGGCGCAGGGAAACGGCCATGCCGATGTGGACTCTCTCGGCTGCGGTAAATGTTTTGTTCTCAAAAGTGCCGTTCATCTCGCCGAAACGATTTGCCGCCGCGGCCACCGCCTTGAGCAGAACGGCCGGATATAAAATCCGTTTGTCCTGGGAAAGATCCCGGTTGCGGGATTCCAGCCGGGAAAGGACCCTTTGCATGCAGATGCGGGTGGCCATGTAATAGTGGGGAATCTCCTGTTTGGATCGGCTCATGGCCGCTCCGATGGCCCGGCGCATGCTCTGCATCCTGTCTTTGAGAGTCGGCTGGTCCGGACGTTTTTTTTCGGCAGCCTGCCGGACGTCCCGGACGGTCACTGCCTGCCCCGGACCGGTGCCTGAGATCAGCTCCGGATCCACCCCGAGTTCTGCGGCCAGAGACCTGGCGGCCGGGGAGACCGGTTTGCGGGATGGCTTCTGCTCCGATTGTGCCATGTGTTCGGGGGGCGGGGCCGAAGGGGATTCAGCCGTACCCGGAGGGACGGAGGGTGTTCGCGGCGGGGCAGATTTTCCGGCTTCTCCGGTTTCGGCTTCGCCCTGCAGTACGGCGATGGGCGTTCCTACCGGGACGGTGTCTCCCGGCTCGATGAGCAGCTCAATGATTTCTCCCTGCTCCCAGATTTCGATCTCCAGTTCCGCCTTTTCCGTCTCCACCACGGCCACGACGTCCCCGCGACGAACCGTGTCTCCGACCTTGACGAGCCAATCCACCAGAGTTCCCTTTTCCATGTCCGCGCCCAGAGAGGGCAGGTTGTATTCACGTCTGGCCATGGCAGATCCTCCTGACCGCGTTCGCAATTTTGTCCGGCTGGGGCAGGCACTGCTGCTCCAGCTCCGCGGCATAGGGGAAGGGTACCTCTTCGGAGCAGACCCGGGCCGGGGGAGCGTCCAGGTCGTACAGGCACTGTTCGCAGATGCGGGTGATGATCTCCGCAGACAGGGAGCCGGACCGCCACCCCTCGTCCACGACCACGACCCGGCGGGTTTTACGCACCGACTCCAGGATGGTCTCCATGTCCAGGGGACGGAGCACCCTGAGGTCGATCACCTCGGCCTCGATATTCTCGTCGGCCAGGTCCGCAGCCGCCTCCAGGGTCTTGAACAGGGATCCGCCATAGGTGATCAGGGTCACGTTCTGGCCGGGACGCCGGACCACGGCCCTTAGGCACTGCACGGTGTGGTAGTCCCGGGTCACGGACTCCTCACGGTTGTAGAGCAGGGCGTTTTCAAAAATGAGCACCGGGTCCGGATCGGCCAGGGCCGGCTCAAGCATGCCCCTGGCGTCCTCCACCGTGGCCGGAGCCAGGATCTTCAGTCCCGGAATGTGCGCGAACCACCCCTCGAAGCTGTGAGAGTGCTGGGCGGCCAGCTGTCGCCCGCCGCCCGTGGCCATGCGGATGACCAGGGGCACGGGGCACTGCCCCCCGGACATGTGCCGCAGGGTGGCGGCGTTGTTCACGATCTGGTCCAGGGCCAGCAGGCTGAAATTGCAGGTCATGATTTCCACGATGGGGCGCATTCCGCCCAGGGCCGCCCCGATTCCGGCTCCGGTGAATCCTGATTCGCACAGGGGGGTGTCCCGGATCCTGTCCTCTCCGAACTCCTCCAGGAGCCCCTTGCTTACGGCGTAGCAGCCGCCGTACCGGCCCACGTCTTCGCCCATAAGAAAGACCTTCGGGTCATTGAGCAGGGCTCGCCGCAGTCCCTCCCGGACCCCTTCGCGGTAGGTTATGGTTGCTGTTTTGGGACTCATGCGATGCCCTCCATGGTGCACGCGTCGGTGCACATATCCTGAAACGGTTCACAGGAACTCTGTTCGGCAAAATGCACCCCGTCCTCAATCTCCCGAGCGATCTCCTCCTCGATTCGCTGCCGGTCCTGGTCCGTGATTCGGTTCTGGTCGCGCAGGGTGCTCGTCAGTCCGGCGATGGGGTCCCGCTTCTTCCATTTTTCCACCTCGTCCCTGGTCCGGTACAGTTCCGGGTCGAACATGGAATGGGCCCGAAAGCGGTATGTGCGGCACTCCACGAACAGGGGCATTTTTCTGGTCCGGACAAAGTCCACGGCCTGTCGGGCTGTTTCCATCATGCTCAGGATGTCCATGCCGTCTTCGGTCCAGGCCTCCATTTTGTAGGATCCGGCTTTGGCGCTCAGGTCGGTCTGGGACTGAGCCCGGTTCAGGGCCGTGCCCATGCCGTAGAGGTTGTTTTCGCAGATGAACAGCACCGGAGTCTTCCACAACACGGCCAGGTTCATAGCCTCGTGAAATTCTCCTTCGGCCACGGCCCCGTCTCCGAAAAAGCAGGCCGTGATTCGGTCCCGGCCCTGCATCCGGTCGGCCAGTCCCATGCCCACGGCCATGGGCAGGGCGCCGCCCACGATGGCGCTCCCGCCATAAAACCTGTGTTCTGCGGAAAACAGATGCATGGACCCGCCCCGTCCTTTGCAGCATCCGGTGGCTCTGCCGAACATTTCGGCCATGACCGAGCGGACCGAGAGCCCTTTGATCAGGGCGTGACCGTGCTCCCGGTAGGTGCCGAAAAACGCGTCGTCTGATCGCAGGGCCCGAAGTACTCCCACGGCCACGGCTTCCTCGCCGTTGTACAGGTGCAGAAATCCTCTGATTTTCTGCGCTCCGTACAGTTCCGCGCATTTTTCCTCGAACCGGCGGATGAGGAGCATATCCCGGAGCAGTCCGAGACAGGTATCTGTATCAGGGGGTGGTGATGGAGTGTTCATGACATTCCCGTCTCCAGTGTTGAGGTGTCCCCTTCAGGCTGTCCCAGTTCACGGGCCTTGAGCAGCCTGCGCATGATCTTGCCGCTTTTGGTTTTGGGCAGTCCGTCCAGGATTTTTATTTCCCGGGGTGCCACGGCCGGACCGAGACGTTTGCGGGCAAAACCGAGCAGGTCACTGAGCAGCTCCTGGCCCGGGGCGTGCCCCGGTTTCAGGGCCACGAAGGCCAGCACTTTCTCCATGATGACCGGGTCGGGAACCCCGATGACCGCTGCTTCGGCAACGGCCGGATGTTCCAGGAGCGCGCTTTCCACTTCGAAGGGGCCGATGAGGTGCCCGGCGGACTTGATGACGTCGTCTTTGCGCCCCACGAACCAGAAATACCCGTCCCCATCCCGCCTGGCCAGGTCGCCGGTCAGGTAGAATCCTCCTGCAAAACAGGCCGCGTACCGGTCCGGATCGTGCAGGTATCCGCGGAACATGGACGGCCATCCCGGGCGAAGGGCCAGCTCTCCCTCCACGTCCGGGGTCGAGATTTCTCGAACCGAGGTTTCGGTCCGCTCCACGATGGCCGCCTCCACACCGGGAAGAGGTCTGCCCATGGATCCCGGTTTGATGTCCAGGGCGGGATAATTGGCGATCATGATTCCGCCGGTTTCAGTCTGCCACCAGTTGTCGTGGATGGGACGGCCAAGGACCCGGTCTCCCCAGCGGACCGCTTCCGGATTGAGCGGCTCGCCCACGCTGGCGATGAGCCGCAGCCTGCTCAGATCTCTGCCCCGGACCGGGTCCGGGCCGGATTTCATGAGCATGCGGATGGCCGTGGGGGCCGTATACCAGACAGAAACCCGTTCCCGCTCCAGGGTGGCATACCACCTGTTCGTGTCGAATTCCTGCTCATCCACGATGGAGGTCACTCCGTTGGCCAGGGGGGCCAGGATGCCGTACGAGGTGCCGGTGACCCAGCCCGGATCGGCCGTACACCAGAAGATGTCCCCCCGGGCCAGATCAAGGGCGTATCTGCCTGTGACCAGGTGGGCCAGAATTGCTCCGTGGACATGAATGGCGCCTTTGGGCGTGCCGGTGGTGCCACTGGTGAAGTGCAGAAGGGCCATGTCTTCCGGGTCGGTTCTGGGGATGGTGAAGGTTGTCGGGGCAGCGGCAAGAAGGCGGGGCAGGGAGAGAATGGTGTTTGAGCGGTCCGTGTCCTCGTCGGTCAAAAGGATGACCGTCTGTTCCGGAAGTTCGGAGGATATGGGCAGGATTCGTTTCCGGTACAGTGCCGAACTGGTGACCAGCACCCGGCAGTCGCCGCGCACCAGCCTGGCCCGGACAGGTTCAGGGCCAAAGGCGGCAAACAACGGGGAGAACACGCATTTGTTCTTCAGTGTACCCAGGGCAGTGATGTACAACTCCGGAATGCGACCCAGCAGGGTGAACACCCGGTCCCCGGCATGTACTCCGAGTTCCTTGAGTAGGTTGGCAAACCGTGACGAGGCCGTGGACAGTTCGGCGTAGGTCATATCCTGCACTGTCCCCTTTTTTCTCAGAAACCTGAACGCGATGGTGTCGGCTCCGTCTCTGTGGGCATGGCAATCCACGGCCTCAAACCCCATGTTCACGCCTTTGTCCGGAGATGCGCTAAGGAGCGTGGCCGCCCTGTCCCATGAGAAGGAGCGGCAGGTCTGTTCGTAGTCCGACAGTCTGGGCGGTTGATGCGGATAGGGGCATGGTTTGATGAGCCGTTCCTTGTTTTCAGGCATGGTTCGGTCCGGGAGTTTCAGGGTTGTTTTCTCTTCTTCTTAGGCATGATGCGCTTACGGATAACGTGCACGCTCCGAATCGACATTACGACATTCAGCGGTAAGCAGGGCAGGATTAGGGTGCACCTTCAACGCAAACATTCGGGAGGTGCATTATGTCCGTGGGCGAATATTGCAACAGGGAAGTGGTCATCGTCGCCGGGGATGCCTCGGTTGTCGAGGCGGCCCGGCTGATGCGCAGCTATCATGTGGGAACCCTGATCGTGGTCAGGACCCGGCAGGGCATGAATGTGCCGACAGGAATCATTACCGATCGGGATCTGACCGTGGGAGTGCTGGCCAAGGAAATTCCCTACGATTCCGTGCGGGTAGAAGAGATCATGTCCCAGGAACTGGTCACAGCAGGAGAGGGTGAAAGTCTTTGGGGAACTGTGGACCGGATGTGTTCTTTGGGCATCAGGCGAGTGCCGGTGGTCAACAAAGCCGGGGGGCTTGAAGGTATTTTGAGCATGGATGACGTGCTTGAGCTGTTTGCCGGAGGGCTGCAGAAAATGGCGGGCCTGGTCAAACGAGAGATGGATCATGAGTCGCATCGTCGAAAGGCGTGAAAGGGGGTGGTCAACCCGACCTTATTGAGGTAAGCATCTCATAAATTATTTCATACAGGAGGATCTGTTCATGGCTATCGAGATCAACGAAGAGTGCATCGGCTGTGAAACATGCGTCGAACTCTGCCCCGAGGTCTTTCAGATGGACGAGGAGACGGAAAAGGCTGTTGTCATTGCCCCGGATTCCGATGCGGAGTGTGTGGAAGAGGCCATTGATTCCTGCCCTGTGGAGGCCATCACCAAGGGATGAAGGTTGGCTGAGGGAAGGGGTAATTCAAGGGAGGTCGTCCGGACGACCTCCCTTTTCTGCGTCAGGGCATGTCTTTTTTGCCGACATCTCTGTTGATGTTGCCGGTAGCTTCACCGCCGCATTCCGGAGTATAGCAGCTGGCGTCCACAAAGTCGCATTTTTCGCCGCAGGCCGGACATTTTTCCGGCGGCATGGGTTGGTCCACAGTGTTGCCGCAGTTGGTGCATTTCCAGATGGTCATGTTAACTCCTCCTCGTTGAAGGTTTTTCTACGTTCTTTTTTCGTGCAGGATGCATTTGTACATGTCCAGCAGTTCCACGAATACGTCGTGCTCGCCGCCCCGATCCGGATGCATGGCCTTGGCCCGTTTGCGGAACAGGGCGATCAACTCCGGTTTGGTCATCTCTTTGAGGGTTGAAAAGGGAACCCCGAACAAAACGGCGCACCGGTCTGTATCTATTTTCGGTTTCGGGGTGAACCGCACCGGTCTCCTGTGGGCGGAAATGAAGGATCGTACGTACTGTTCCCAGAACGGATCCGGTCCGAAATCGTGGTCGAAGAACATGAATGCGTACCTGGCCAGGTAGTCGTTCAGGCCGTCCCACTCCGGAAAGCAGGTCCACAACCGCTCATCCCGGTCCAGCTCGCACAGCTCCTCCAGAAAATGCTGGTCCAGGAGGTCCTGGTCCAGCGCCTGGGGCCTGGTCCGGGCATGTACCTGGGGAAAGAACCGCTGCAGGTTAAAGGCGGCGTACACGTACTCCTTGAACTCGGTCCGGGGCAGGTCGTTTTCCATGGACAGGAAGTACTGCTCCAGTTCGTCCCGGGATTTGTTCAAGAGACGCTTGAACAATTTCGGGGGCGCCAAGTGGACCTGGCTCTGGTCGATCTCGCCGTACTTGAGGAAGTGCAGGCGCCGTTTGTCGAAGTCGTGCACCGTGTCCATGATGAATCGCTTCTCCTCTTCGGACAGACTGCCGGCCCGGACCCTGTCCCTGCCCCGGAACCCTTCAAGAGCGGCCCGGACGTCCGCCCGGACAAAGGGCCAGAACAGATCCTCCAGCAGATCGTAGTCCTGCTTGGCCCCGGTCGCTGCGATGGCGTCCTGGATCAGGTCTGAGACGAAGAAGGAGTTTCCTCCGGGATAGATGAGGTAGGTGCCGGGATCCGGTCCCAGTTCGAGGATGTCCCTGGAACACCACTTTTCCCCGTCAAAGTGTGACTGTCTGAGCACAAACAGAGTCTGTCCGCCCGAATGAATTCTGGCCAGATACATGGATTGCTCCTGTGCGTTGTCGGTCTTCAGCCGGCAAACAGGCCTGCATGACGCAGGTCCCGGCGCAACCGGTCGATGAGCTTGCGCTGACCCGATGAAAAGGGGTGATCATCGAGCTCCGGGGGAGCGACCCACCGGCAGGCGGATTGGTCGTCTGCAACGTGCGCTCCCGCGGGAAGCGGACATACGTATCCGTGCAGCGTGACCCGGTACCGGGTGTAGACGTGTGTGACCACGGCCAGCAACTCCGGGGCGAGGTCCGGAATATTTCCGACAGCCCGCCGGACCTCCTTGAGAATCTCTTGGCCGGGATTCTGTCCGGGCTCGATGTCCATACACGGAAACTCCCACATGTTGGGCCACAATCCGGTTGCAGGACGTTTGCGTACGGCGATTTTTCCGTCCCGGACCAGAATCGCGGCCGCCATGCTCAAGGGGGTGATCCCTTTTTTGGGGGCCGGGACCGGGCGCAGGGAAACGGTCCCGTTTCTCCGGGCCAGGCAGATCTCGGCCAGAGGGCAATTCGCACAGGCCGGGTTTTTCGGTGTGCACACCAGCGCTCCGAACTCCATCAGGGCCTGGTTGAACATTCTGGCCCGTCCGGACGGAAGAAGGTCCCGGGCAGCCGTCTGCAGCCGTTTACGAAGGCCGGAATCCGACAGGGGAGCGTCCAGATCCCCGAGTCGGGCCAGGATGCGTTCCACATTGGCGTCCACGGCCACCATGTCCTGCTCAAAGGCGATGGAGCAGATGGCTCCGGCCGTGTACGGGCCGATGCCGGGCAGGGCCAGGATGTCCTCATGGTCGGCCGGGAACTCTCCCGCGTGTTTTTCCATGATCATTTCCGCTGCCTTGCGGATGTTCCGGGCCCGGGAGTAGTAGCCGAGCCCTTCCCACAGGGTCAGGATCTCCTGCTCTTCGGCCCGGGCCACGTCCCGGATGTCCGGAAAACGGGCCATCCATCGTCTGTAGTAGGCAACACCGCGCTCCATCTGCGTCTGCTGGAGCATGATCTCCGAAATCCAGACCTGATAGGGGCGGTATTCCCTGCGCCACGGCAGGTCTCTGGCATTGGTCTTGAACCATCCCGGGAGGATGTCCCGCACGGCCCGGATCTGGTCGTCATGCAGCATGGGTGATCAGCCCCTTGAGGGTGTTCATATTGTCCACGTCTTCGTGCAGATCCCTGCCTTTGGGCGTTTCCAGAATAAAGGGGATCCGGTCCAGGGCCGGATCGTTGACCAGATTCGCGAACCCCTGGATGCCGATCATTCCGGCGCCGATGTGGTCGTGGCGGTCCTTGCGGCACCCGAGGTCTCCTATGGAGTCATTCACGTGGATGCAGCGCAGCCTGTTCGTGCCGATGACCCGGTTGAACCTGTCCATGGTCTCCCGGTACCCTTTTGGGGTGCGCAGCTCGTATCCGGCCGCGAACACGTGGCAGGTGTCCAGGCACACGCCGAGGCGGTCCGGGAACCTGCTGTGCTCGATGATAAAGGCCAGCTCTTCAAAGGAGGACCCGAGGTTGGTGCCCTGTCCGGCCGTTGTCTCCAGAAGGACCATGCCGGCTTCGGTTTCGGAACGTTCGACGCATCGATCCAGCCTGCGTACATATTTTTTCAGCCCGGTTTCGGTGCCGTCTCCCAGGTGCGAGCCCGGATGGGTGATCAGACAGGGGATGGACAGGGCCTCGATTCGTTTCAGCTCTTCCGTGAAGGCGTGTTCGGATTTGCGGACCCCCTCGGGCTTGTTGCCGGCCAGGTTGATAAGATAGGAGTCGTGGGCCACTACCGGATAATCGCCCCATGCTTTCCAGGCCGCTGCAACGTCGTGAATATCGTCATCCGAAAGGAGAGGAATCTTCCACTGCCGCTGATTTCTGGTGAACAGCTGCAGGGCCGTGCCCCCCACAGCCTGGATATGTTTGAATGCGTTGCACAGACTGCCTGCAATGGACATGTGGGAACCGAGATATCGCATTATTTCCTTATAGTTGTTGGGTATTATGTATTATGAGCCTTACCCATGAAGGCTCAATTTGACCTGGGCTTCTCCTTTTTCGTCCGGGCCCCGGGCCTCATCTTTGCGGAACACCTGTTCCGGAGAGACCCCCAGTTCTTTGATCAGGTAGGTCTGGACCACGGCGGTTCGCTGATCAGCCAGGGCTTTGAGGTCGTGATCCGGGACGGTCACTGCCTCGCGTATTCCTTTTTCCAGATCCTGTTCCGGGAGGGTCTGCAACGCCCCGGGATCGGTCTTGGGGTGCAGGGCGAGGTAGGCCTGCCCGAGATATTTCAGGTACTCCTCCTTGTCCGCGAACTCCACATCCCGAATATGGGCCGGAGCTTTACCGGCCTTTTCGAGGTCCGAGAACTTCAGTCCTTTTATCCTGCTTTGTGATCGACGTTCGGTCACTGCGATGCGGTCCGCTTCGGGATTGACCCGGCCGGTCAGGTCGATGCGCAGCCCGGGACGTTCCTTGAGGGCCTTGGCCACGGTGGCCAGATTCTGCCTGGCGATTTCGCCCAGTTCGGCCCGGCCCGGCTCAAAGGGTACCGTGCTGACGTCCTCACCCCCGCCGAACACCGAGCCGATGATGGAGAACGGGGCGGTGAGGATGTTGCGGAACACACCGATGACGGCCTGCATGATCACGCCGCCGATGCGAAATCCCGGATCGTCCAGGTTGCCTTGCACGGGAACGTCCAGATCCATGTTCCCTTCGCCGTCCTGAAGCAGGGACAGGGCCAGTTTGATCGGCACGCCGGGGGCGTCCGGGGAGTCGACTCTGTCTCCGAGCACGAACCGCTTGAACCGGAATCTGTTGCTGCCCGTGAGCTTGTTTTCTCTGGTCAGAAAGGATGAATCCCAGGACAGCTGTCCCGTGGATACGGGGTAGGCCAGATATTTTCGCAGATAGGGACTCAACGTGACCATGTCCAGCCCGGTCAGGGTCATGGTCAGATCGGTGTGCAGCTGCTTTGCAAAGGGGGCGGCACGACCTTCGATGATCAGGGGGGCTCGGCCGTCGATTCCCGCCTTGAACGTGATTTCGGACGGCTCCGCAGAGCCGAGGGTCAACGTGGATACGGCTCCGGTGATGTCGTGCAGGGAGGTGGCCATGGCCGGGGCAAAGGTTTCGTCCCGGAATTTGACCAGCCCCTTGTCAACGGTCACCCTGTTGACGGTCAACGCAAAGGGGGCGGGTCCCTGTTTCGTGTCCGCACCGGAACCTTTCGTCTCCTGACTTTTGCCGCCGCCGAGCATCCGGACAAGATTCAGGGTGCCGGCCTCGTCCACGACCAGATCGGCGTAGGGCTCCTCCAGGGACACGGCCTTGATGGACAGAGACGGGCCGACCATGCGGTAGTCGACCCCGCTCAGACTCAGGGTGCCGAGCCCGAGCAACCGGTCGGGCCTGCCGGCTTCTCCGGCTGCAAATCCGGTCAGGGCGATGTCCGCTCTTGTTCTGAGGGCCATCTCGTTTTCAGGTCCGAGATCCCATGTCCCCTGTCCCTGAAGAGTGCCGCCCCGCAGGGAGAGTCGCATGTTCCCGGGGAGGTACATACCAGCAGTTCGAACGTCCACGCCGATCAGATCAAAGGTCCCGGATCCGGTCAGGAAACCCGGAACAACCGTGCCTGTGGTCTGTATCCGTCCTCCCCGGTCAAGCGCTGCCGCAAGATCCAGGGAAACGGGTTCCGTCAGGGAGGAGTCGATGTTTTTCAGGGTCAGATCCAGGTCCGGGACGGACAGTGTTCCGGGTCTCGGGGCTGCGTCATCCTGCAGGTGCAGGGCGAAATCGGCCAGGTCGACGCGACCGGTCGTGACCGTCCAGGCAGGATCGGGCGAACCCGGCTCGGACGGTGCAGGCCGGTCGGCGGGTCGTGCCGGTTCGTTCTTTTCGGAAAACATTTCCACCAGATTCAGGGAGCCGTCACGGTTTCTGGTCATGCGCAGGCTTCCGTTGTCCAGGGTAATTGATGCCACGGCAGCCGTTTGCCCGCCGAGACTGAGCTCTCCACCCTCGAGGTTCAGGGAGGCGAGGGAGAAGAAGGGGGTGTCTTCATCCTCACCGGTCATGTGCAGATCAGACAGCCCGGCCTGCAGGTTGGAGAGCTGCAGGAGGTTGGTGTCGTCGATATCGAACCGAAATTCGGTTTGGGCCTGCAGCGTGCCGGAGGAAAGGACAAAGGGGATGGCCTGTTCGTAATAGGGAGCGTAGGCGGTCAGGGGGATACCTGCGGCCTGCATTACTCCCTCGGCCTTGAGCGGGGTCAGTCCCAAAGACCCCTTAACGGCCAGGGTCTCTCCGGTCTTTGTCTGCAGCTCCGTCTTCAGGCGGGCCATGGCGTTCGGGGTATTGGAGAGATTGGCAAGATGCAGGTTCAGGGAGGTGATTTCCCTGCTCACCGGCCGGGCCGGGGCCCGGTCCTCGAACACCACCCGGCCTCCGTTGACGGAGATGTCCGCCACGGAAAAATGCAGAGAAGGACCGGCGGGTGGCCCGTCGGAGCCGGCCTGTTTTGGCGGGCCTGCAAGGGAGGCGAGGTTGAAGGTGCCGTCCTTTAGCCGCACGGCCCTGGCAAAGGGGTCAGTCAGATGCACCAGGTCAATGGTCACGGTGTTGGTGGCCGGGATGAATTTCTGCAACTCGGCACGCAGGGCCCCAAGGCTCAGGATCCTTTCCTGCCCCGGGTCCCTGACCGTCACGCCGTTCAGGGCGAGCCGGCCCGCCAGTGCCGGAGACCAGGTTCTGTCTTCACCGGTTCGTTCCATTTGCACGGAGAGGCTCCCGTCCAGCCCGTTCAGGCTCAGCACGACCGGGGCCGTAGGCAGGTTGAATCCCCCGGGCCTGACCAGCACCCCCTGCAGGGTGATGCCGTTCACGGTCAGGATTCCCTTGTACAGCCTGGAAAACTCGACGTCCGCCCCGATCCGGTCCACGGAGAGGTCCGGAGTGTCCCGGGTTCTGCCCGCAACCGTCAGTCCGTACAGGTCGAGTTTCCAGGTGAACGGGTTGTACCTGATCCGCTCAACGGCAACAGGTTTGCCGAGGGCCCGGGCGGTCTGGTGCTCAAGAATATATTCCCCAAGGGCCGGCACCCCCAGAAATCCGATTCCGGCATAGGTCAGGGTGAGCAGACTTAAAACACAGAGAGTACGCAGGGACCAGTGCAGTTGTTTCCAGAATACTTTTATTTTGCTCATAATTTCAGGGGGTGAGGGTTGTCTTTGTCGTTGTCCAGTACGGCCCTGGATGGCCCGTCCATCACTGTTCGTATCCCGCCGGGCCGATCAGGAATCCAGGGAAAACCCTGCCCCGAGCCAGGCCATGACCCCGCCGGCCAGGGAGTGCACGTGGCTGAATCCCTCCTGCTTCAGGAAACTGGCCACGATGTTGGCCCGGTATCCGGAACCGCAGATAACAATGATTTCCTGGTCCCCGGGTTTGTCCAGGCCGTTGTTCAGGATGTCCGTCATGGGGATGTGCTCGGATCCGGCCACGCAGCCTGCGTTTCGTTCGGCAGGGGTGCGCACGTCCACGATATGTTCGAAGTCCCCGTCGCTCAGTTTTTCCCTGAGTTCGTATACCGAGATAGGAGACAGTCTTTCGATGGGCAGTCCCTTTAAGAGCCAGGCGTTCATGCCTCCGGCCAGATAGCCGTAGATTTTGTCGTATCCGATACGATGCAGCTGCGTGCACATCTCGTCGTAGCTCTCCCGGTCGTTGACCACCAGCAGGAGGTCGGCCCCAGGATCGATGACCATACCGATCCAGTTGGCGGTCTGTTTTTCGATTCCGATGTTGATGCTGCCGGGGATGTGGAACCCGCCGAATGCAGCCGCATCCCTGGCATCGATGACCACGGCTCCGCGTTCCATGTGCTCCTGGAACCGATCCGGATTCAGGGCCCGGTCCAGGGGGCAGCGCTCCAGCAGGGGGGCTCCATTCAGATTGGTCTGGATGATGTGCGTGAAGCTTCGCGGCCGGGCCGGAAATTCGCCGGTCATGACCTCGCGGAATCTGTCGAATTCCATGGACAACACCGGGTTGGCCCGTTTCTCGAAACCAAGAGTGGAGCTGCCCTTGAAGCTCATGCCCTTGCCGCACAGGGAGCCCTGTCCATGAGCGGGATAGATTTCGATATATTCCGGAAGGTTGCCCAACCTATTGTACAGGGTGTCGTACAGATTGGCCACCTGTTCTTCGAGGACGTCCTCGCCCACCAGGTCGGGGCGTCCCACGTCGCCCACGAACATGGCGTCCCCGGTGAGGACCATCCAGGGAGAATCCATGCGGGTTTTGTCCGTGACCAGCAGGGACAGGGAGTTGGGCGTATGTCCGGGAGTGTACAGGACCTCAATGCGGACGCTGCCGAACTCGATGGTGTCACCTTCGGCCAGGGATTCGTGGGCAAAGGTGACCGGAGCTTTCTCATGGAGGAATATCGGAGCTCTGGTCATGGACCTGAGTTCCTGGTTGCCGCTGACATGGTCGGCGTGAACGTGGGTCTCGATGATCCGGGAGATTTTCATCCCCTCGTTGCGGGAGATATCCAGGTAGTCCTGTACGTCCCGTTTGGGGTCGACCACCACGCATTCGCCGGCTCCCGGGCAGCCGATGATGTAGGAGAAACATCCCATTCCGGGGACGGCGATCTGTTTAAAATACATGGGGACCTCCTGTATGGTTTTCAGAAAATATATGATAAACAAGGAGAAAGAATTAATTATTAGAATTTTCAGGAATGATTATCAAGTTGTTTTCCGGGACCCGGGTATTTTGCCTGTCTTGAAAAGTGCGCTATACGTATTTTTTGTCCACCCGAAACCAAGGAGCTGTCATGGACATATTCCCGGCGCGAATGGATTTTCCGGCAACAACATTGACCGGAAAAGGGACTGTCAGCCAGTTGATTCCCGGCTGTGCCCGGTTCGGAAACCGCGGGGTCGTGGTTCATGGCGGAGCCGTGCACCGTTCCGGGACCATGGACAGGATTCTGTCCGCCACGACCCCCGACACCGCGGTGGTACCGTTTCAGTTTCAGGGCGGAGAACCCTGCCTGCATCATGTGGAGGAACTGCTTGGGGTGATCCGGCAGGCCGATGCACAATGGGTGGCCGGAATCGGGGGCGGCAGTGTTCTTGATCTGGCAAAGGCCGGGGCCGCTCTGGCCGGGGCCGGGGCTTCCGTTCGGGAATATCACGACGGACTGGAGGTCGAGACCCGGGGGCTGCCGTTTGCCGCGGTCCCGACCACTGCCGGGACAGGATCCGAGGCGACCCGGGTCTCGGTGCTTACCAATGCTGAGTCCGGAGTGAAGAAGTCTTTCCGGTCGGAGTTCATGATGGCCCGGCTGGTCGTTCTCGACCCGGAACTGCTGGCCGGAAGTCCGGCTGAGGTCATTGCCAATGCCGGAATGGATGCCCTGACCCAGGGCATCGAATCATATATCAGCAGCGGAGCGAGCCGCTTTTCCGAGGGGCTGGCCCTGCAGGGGGTGGAGTTGGTCCTCGACAATCTGGTGGCAGCCTATGAATCTCACGGGGAGCGGGGAGCCGAGCCGTTGCTGCAGGGCAGTTACCTGACCGGAATTGCCTTTTCTCTGTCCAGGCTGGGCGTGGTGCACGGCCTGGCCCATCCCCTGGGCGCCCGGTATCGAGTGCCCCACGGGCAGGTCTGTGCCCTGTGTCTGCCCCACGCCATTCGCTTCAATCGCGGGGCTATGGGTACCAAATATGCGGTCCTGAGCAGGGTCGCAGGCGGAGATCTGCTGGAGCGGGTTAAGACCCTGTTGCATCATTTCAAGATCCGCAATGTTTTTGCGGACTCCCGCCCCCCGGAACGGAGTTCCCTGGTTCGGGAGGTGCTTGCCTCGGGGTCCACGGCACACAATCCGCGTACCGTGACTTCCGCAGATGTCAACACCCTGCTGGCCGAGGTTTTCGGTCCAAAATGACCTCCTTCGTGGCGGATTGACTTTGCCGGGGCTAGGACGCATTATCTCCGGATTCGCATGGTGCGAAGCAATAACCGGATCTGATCATGGAGGATGCATGGAGTTACGGGAACTGGCCAAACGAATCGATGCCATGCTGCGCAAGGCCGGAGCTGACTTTGAGCAGCTCAGTGAGATGGAAACGCATGGGTGCATCTGGGGATACGAACTGGACGAGGATATCAGCGGGTTCATCAGCTGTGAAGACAACGCTTCCGGAATCGATATTCCCACAGTCAGCATCGCGGTCTCTCTGGGGCGTATCGACGAGCTGCGCCGAGGGGATCTTCTCGATCTTCTGGAGGTCAACGGTGACCTGCTCGGTGCCGGCTTGACTGTGACTGTGCCCATGGGGGAAGACCGGGAGCGGTTTCTGCTGCTGCAGACCAAGATGCGGGTCGATGCATTCGATCCTCAGAAATTCGACGATTATATCGATGTGCTTATGGATCTGGTGGAACTCTATTTTGTCTCCGATGAATAGAGCCTGCTAAGGTCCTGCCAGTCGAGCCTATCTTGAGAAGATAGGCTTTTTTTGTCATTTCAGCCATATAAAGTAAAATATCTTCATGTCCACCATCACGCTGCAGGCCATTACCAAAGCCTACCCCGACAATATCCTGTTCGAGGATCTCAGTTTTGAAATCGGAGCCGGCTCCAGGCTGGCCCTGGTCGGCCCCAACGGGTGCGGGAAGAGCACCCTCCTGAAAATCATTGCCGGGGAGATAAACCCGGACTTCGGCCAGGTGCTTCGCCCCAGGGAGGCCCGGCTCGGGTATGTCTCCCAGGATCTGTCCGAGGGGGAACTCGATACCGTGTTGCAGGATTTCGTTCTCGAGGTACTGCCCAACTGGCGGGAATTCTGGGTGGAGTGGAACCAGGCCGTGGATGCACGGGACGAGGCCGCCGTGACCCGCCTCAGCCATCGCCAGGCAGAGCTGGAGCACTACTACGGGTATAATCCGGAACATCAGGCCAAGGCCATTCTGCATGGACTCGGGTTCAGTGATGAGAAGATCGGGCAACCCCTTGGCCAACTGAGCGGCGGATGGAGGGAACGGGCCAAGCTGGCCCGGGTCCTGGTGGCCGGGGCCGACATTCTGTTTCTGGACGAACCCACCAACCATCTGGATCTGGACGCGGTGCGCTGGCTGGAGGACTATCTGTTGTCCTATCAGGGAACTCTGGTCTTCGTGGTCCATGACCGGATCTTTCTGGACCGGGTGGCCAACAAGGTCCTGTATCTTGGCGGGGGCAGGCCCGTGCTGCGATCCGGAAATTATGCCCAGTTTCTGCAGTGGCAGGGGGAACGATTGGACCTGGCCCGTAAGCGGGCAGCCAGGATCTCCGAGGAGATCGAGCAGAAGCAGTCTTTCGTGAACCGGTTCGGGAGTAAGGCCACCAAGGCCACCCAGGCCCAGAGCAGGGTGGTGCAGATTGAGAAATTGAAAAAGGAGCTTGCCTCGCTGCCGCAGGAGCATGTAACCCGAAGTCTGAAATTCAAATGGCCGGAACCGGCCCGGGGTAACAGCACGGTGCTCAGCGTGGTGGACCTTGATTTCTCGTTTCCGGATGGAAAAACCGTTTTTTCCGGCCTGAACTGCAACCTGTACCGGGGGCAGAAGGTGGCCCTGGTAGGGCCCAACGGGCAGGGAAAGTCCACCCTGCTCAAGCTGGTCATGGGGCTCCTCAAACAGACCGGCGGGACCATCACCGTGGGCCCGGCCATGAAAATCGGGTACTTCAGCCAGCACCAGACCGAGATCCTCGACTCGGGCCGGACCGTAATGGCCGAGATCAGGCGGCTGGCCGATCCAAAGATGAACGAAGAGGAGCTCAAGGGCGCTTTGGGCATGTTCCTGCTCGGACAGTCCCACTGGGAAAAGCTGGTTGCCGACCTGAGCGGTGGGGAGAAGAACCGCCTGGTGCTGGCCTCCCTGTTTTTGGCTCGGGCTAATTTTCTCATCCTTGACGAACCCACCAACCATCTGGATATGGAAAGCCGGGAAGCTCTTGTGTCCGCGCTGGAAGCGTTTTCCGGTTCTCTGCTGTTCGTGGCTCATGACCGGTTGCTCCTGTCCCGGGTGGCCAAAGAGATCTGGGAACTGGGAGAGGGCGGCCTGGAACAGTTTCCCATGGGATTTGGCGAGTACGAGCGGGGAGTGGAGGCCCGGACAGATCCGGCGGCCGCCGAAGCTTCGGCAGTGATCAGGGTCCAGCGCAAGGATCAGAAGCGTCAGAAACGGGAGTTGGCCGAGCGCAGGAATCGGATCTATCGCAAGGTCAAGCCGTTGCGGCAGCAGTACGAGCGGTTGGAGGGGAACCTGGAGACGGCCATGGAAAATCAGGCAGAAGTGGAGATGGCTCTGTCCGATCCCGCCACCTACGGAGACCCCGAAAGGCTCAGGAAATTGAATCTCGAATTCCAGCGAATACAGGATCTGACCGAAGACCTTATGTCCCGCATGGCTCATATTGAAAAGGAAATCCAGGATATCGAGTCAGAAAAAGACGCATGAGATCATTGGATTTTATTGTGCACATGACAACCCTCAACCTCAACCATTGAATTTTCCATGCCCCACCCTCCCCTGATGCAGCATGTGGTCCAGTGGGCCGGACTGACCCAGAGTCAGATCGACACCATCGAGCCGGTTCAACGCAAGAAACGGCTCGACTTTCTGCATGCCGCACTGGAGGCCGGGGTGCTTACCCCGGATCGGTTTGTGGCCTTTCTGGCCGAACGTCTCGGGCTTCCCGCAGTGGATCCGTCCCGGTTCAAGGTCCCGGAGGGCATTCTCGATCAGGTCCCCAGAACCCTGTTGATCAAGTACCAGGTCGTTCCCTTTCATTCTTCCGGGAAAAAGCTGTTTCTGGCCGTTGCCGAACCCGAGGATATTCTGGCCCTGGACGACATCCGGTTCATGACCGGGATGGATCTCGTGGTCCATGTCGCTGCGCCTGATGCCATCAAAAGGTGTCTGGACTCGCTGCACGAGCATGAGGCAGGGGAGGACTTCGAAGAACTCGAAGAAGCCCTCATGGACATGGAGGACGAAAAGGTCGAGTTCGATTCCGAGGACGAGGACGCGGGCGGAGACGAGGTTTCCACCCTGGAGGCCGCTTCCCTGGCCCCGGTGGTCAAAATGGTCAACCTGATCATCATGGATTCCATTCGCAAAAAGGCCTCGGACATCCATATAGAACCGTACGAAAAGAATTTTCGGGTCCGGCTGCGTATCGACGGCATGTTGCAGGAGGTCATGCGTCCTCCCCTGCGCCTGAAGAATGCCATGATCTCCAGGCTGAAGATCATGGCCCACTTAAACATCGCCGAGCGCCGCCTGCCTCAGGACGGCCGGATCAAGGTCCGGACCCCGGGGGGAAAAGAGGTCGAATTTCGGGTCTCTATTCTGCCGACCCTGTTCGGTGAGAAGGTGGTCATGCGTCTTCTGGACAAGTCATCCTTGAAGGTGGATATGACCCGTCTCGGGTTCGAAGAGATTTCCCTGCAGCGCATCCAGGCCGCCATCTCCAAGCCGTACGGCATGGTTCTGGTTACCGGGCCGACCGGTTCCGGGAAGACCACGACCCTGTACTCGGCCCTTATGGAGCTGAACAAGGAGGGGGTGAATATCTCCACCGTCGAGGATCCTGTGGAATTCAGCCTGGGCGGGATCAACCAGGTTCAGGTCAGTGAGGATATCGGACTCAGTTTTGCTGCGGCTCTCCGGTCCTTTTTGCGGCAGGATCCGGACATCATCCTGGTTGGAGAAGTTCGGGACCGGGAAACTGCCGAAATTGCGGTCAAGGCCGCCCTGACCGGTCACCTGGTTCTGTCCACCCTGCACACCAACGACGCTCCGTCCTCCCTGAACCGCCTTCTGAACATGGGCGTGGACGGGTTTCTGGTGGCTTCATCCATCAACGTTATCGTGGCCCAGCGACTGATCCGCAAGTTGTGCCCCTTTTGCAAGGAACCCATGGACAGGAATCCGCAGGTTCTGGAATCGGTGGGGCTGACCCGGGCCGAGGTGGAAGGGGAGGAACTTTTTTCCGCCGTGGGGTGCAGCGAGTGCAATCAGACCGGGTACAAGGGGCGGTCCGGCGTCTATGAGGTGCTGAACATGACCGAGGCGATGCAGGAGATGGTCCTGAATGACGCATCGGCCAATGAAATCCGGGACCTGGCCCTGAAAGAGGGGATGGTGACCATGCGCCGCAGCGCGTTGACCAAGTTCAGGCAGGGGTTGACCTCTATCGAGGAAGTTCTGCGGGTGACCGTGTAATCAGAAAAACGACACGAGGGTTGCATGCCCATCTTCATATACAAGGGGAAGGCCCGTTCCGGGCGAACCGTCAAGGGGGACCTTGACGCCCCTTCTCTGGAAATGGCTGAAACCGCTTTGCGCAGGCGGGGACTTTCCGGTCTCAAGGTCAAACCAAAGCCAAAGGATCTGCTGGAAGGGACTTTTCTCGAGGGGGGGGTCACTTCCCGGGATATGGTTGTGTTCAGCCGTCAGTTTGCGACCATGATCAATGCCGGGGTGCCGATTCTGCAGGCCCTGCAGGTCATGTGCGAGCAGACCGAGAACGGCAAGCTGCGCCGTACCCTGTATCAGGTGCGCAACGATATCGAAGGGGGGAGTTCCCTGTTTGATGCCATGCGCAAACACCTCGACGTGTTCGACACCCTGTATGTGAACATGGTTGATGCCGGCGAGGTGGGCGGGATCCTGGATCAGGTCCTGCTCCGGCTGGCCGAGTATATCGAGAAGGCGGCCCGGCTCAAAGCCAAGGTCAAAAGCGCCATGATCTATCCCTCCGTGGTCTGTTTTGTGGCTGTGGCCGTTATCGCCATCATTCTTATTTTTGTCATTCCCACCTTCGAGCAGATGTTCAAGGACTTCGGGAGCGCTCTGCCTCTTCCCACCCAGATCGTGATCGACATGAGCCGGTTCACCCAGGACAATTTTCTTTATATGGTCGGCGGTGCCGTGGCTTTCATCGTAGGGTTCCGCTATTTTTACAAATGGGAAAAGGGTCAGATCTTCGTGGACCGGGCCGTGCTGTTCATGCCCGTGTTCGGGCCGTTGCTGCGTAAGGTGGCCGTGGCCAGGTTCAGTCGGACCCTGAGCACCCTGGTTTCCAGCGGAGTACCCATTTTGAGTGCCCTGGACAGCGTGGCCAGGGTGGCTGGAAACAAGACCGTGGAGCGGGGCGTGTACGCAGCCAGAACCTCCATCTCCGAAGGGCAGACCCTGGCCGAACCCCTGGATGCCACCGGGGTATTCCCGCCCATGGTCGTGCACATGATATCCATCGGGGAGACCACCGGGGCTCTGGACACCATGCTTCAGAAAATTGCGGATTTCTATGACGACGAAGTGGACGTGGCCGTGGAAGGGCTGACCTCTCTTATCGAGCCGATCATGATCGTCTTTCTCGGCGTGGTTGTCGGTGGTCTGGTGGTCAGCATGTACCTGCCCATCTTCAAGGTGGCCGGTACCGTGGCCTAGAGGGTATTGCTTCTCGTTTTTTGCCCAGGTCTTATGAAATAAAAAATGCCGGCCCCTTGTGGCAGGGCGTGGAGAAAATATGAAGATGATGCGAAAGGACAGGCCCGTGGTGGCTGTCATCGGGGCCACCGGGGCCGTGGGACGGGAAATGCTGAATACCCTGGCTCAGCGGAATTTTCCTGCGTCCGAGGTACTTGCCTTTGCTTCGGCCCGGTCGGCCGGAACCGCCGTGCCCTTTGGAGATGACGAGCTCATTGTCGAGGAACTGGAAGAGGATTCCTTCGACGACGTTGATCTGGCTCTGTTTTCGGCCGGCGGGGATATCGCGAAGAAATTCGCCCCTGTTGCGGTCAAGGCCGGGTGCGTGGTCGTGGACAATTCCAGTGCCTGGCGTATGGATCCTGAGGTGCCCCTGGTGGTACCCGAGGTCAATCCGGAAGATCTGGAGGGGCACAAGGGGATCATCGCCAATCCGAACTGCTCCACTATCCAGTTGGTGATCGCTCTGAAACCGATTCATGACGCGGCCGGGATAGAGAGGATCGTGGTTTCCACCTATCAGGCCGTGTCCGGCTCCGGACAGAAAGCTGTGGATGAGCTGCAGGAACAGGTCAGGGCACTGTTTTCCATGCAGGATGTGACTCCGTCGGTCTACCCCTACCAGATTGCGTTCAACTGTCTGCCGCACATCGACGAGTTTCTGGAAAACGACTTCACCAGGGAAGAGATGAAGATGGTCAACGAGACCAGGAAGATGATGGGCGAAGATATCCGGGTCACGGCTACGGCTGTACGGGTGCCCGTCTTCTACGGTCACGGCGAGTCAGTGAACGTGGAGACCCGGGAAAAGCTCTCCGCCATGGATGCCCGGGCCGTTCTCAGTCAGGCCCCGGGGGTGCGGGTCGTGGACAACCCGGGGGAGAAGATCTATCCTATGCCCCTGATCGCCTCGGGCCAGGACGAGACTCTGGTGGGCCGGATTCGGGAGGATGACACTGTTGACTGCGGTCTGAGCATGTTCATTGTAGCCGACAATCTCCGCAAGGGTGCGGCCGTGAATGCGGTCCAGATCGCGGAAGTGCTGCTGGAAAAGGGGCTGCTGTTGTCTGTATAGCGAATTTTTACAAACACTTATCAAACCCGTCTTTCCCGCAGGAGTGAGGCGGGTTTTTTCCTGAGAAAAAGGAGGCCGGTCATGGTCAAAGTCGCAAGTCAGTACGAATACATGGAACGCATTCTGGCTCTTGAGCGCCCGGGGGAAGAGGATATCTTCGCATTTTACGAGCACAGGCTTGGAGCCATTTTCACCAACCCGAGGCTCATGCTTCTGCCCCTGGACGACCATCTTGTGCACCGTGGGGAGGGGATTTTCGAAAGCCTGAAGTTCGTCGACGGCAGGATCTATCAGCTGGACCCCCATCTGGAACGCATGCAGCGCGGGGCCAAAAGCCTGTACCTCAGCGCCCCCTGTCCCTGGGACACCCTACGGGAGATCCTCATGGACGTGGCCCGGGCTTCGGGACAGCGGGACGGTCTTCTGAGCGTGTTTATCGGCCGCGGTCCGGGCGGGTTCACCACCGATTTCCGGGAGTGTCCGGTGACCTCCCTGTATGTCGTGGCCCGGCGGTTCCGACGTCGCCCCGAGACCTTCTGGGAAAAGGGGGTCACGGCCTTTAAATCGTCCATCCCGGCTAAGCAGAAGTATCTCTCCAAGATCAAGAGCGTGAATTATCTACCCAATGTGCTCATGAAGCGGGAGGCCATCGAACGGGGGGTTGATTTTCCCCTGTGCTTCGACGAGCATGGGTTTCTGGCCGAGGGAGCCACGGAAAACGTGGTTCTCGTGGAGCAGAAAGGAACACTGGTCGTGCCGGAAATGGGCTCCGCCCTGGCCGGAACCACCATGCTCCGGGGGCTCGATCTGGTTCAGGACGAGATGGAGATCGTGTCCCGTCCCGTGTCCGGTGATGAGATTCTCGAGGCTCGGGAACTGATCGCCATGGGTACCTCCATTGATGCCGTGGGCGTGGTCAGATATAATGGGAAGCCGATCCACGATGCCCGTCCCGGGCCGGTGGCCGCACGGTTGCGTGCGGTGCTGATCCGGGATGTGCAGGAAAACGGGGTCCTGTTCTGAGAACGATGGAATACGGCAATGAATGAAAACGCCGAAAGCCCCGCAGACCAGGGCTTTCGGCGTTTCCCTTCCCTGCCCGCGGCCGGGGAGGATCGAACACGGGAGGATTTGAATGGCTGCAATAATGGAGAGATTCTATGCCGCGATAGTGCACCCCGTTGATCCCGGATTTTTTATCTCCCGTCATGCGGGCAAGGCTGTTCTGGCCTGCCTGGCCGCCCTGATCGTGGCCTGGCCCTTTCCCCGGGAATACACCCTGTGGTTCGTATTTTCCGCCTTTGCAGTTATGATGTCTCGGTCCGGGGAGACATTTCACCGGCGCAAGGTCACGGCGGTGACCGTATTTACCGGGGCGGCGCTCCTGGTGCCCTTTTCATCGGTGGTGGGACAGTCCACGGTTGCGGCCGCAATCTATCTCTTTTTTCTGGTCTTTGCTGTCTTTCTGGCCGGGGTGCTGGGCAGGCATGTGGCCGTGGGCGGGGTGTGGCTGCTGTTTGTGAACGCGCTCACCCTCTGCTCTCCGGCCCCGCTCAGCACCGGCCTGGCCCGGGCCGGTGCTGTGCTGGTCGGCGGGGCTGTGGCCTATGCGGTCAACTTCCGGCTGTGGCCCGTTCGCCCCGGCAGGATCCTTCGGGACTGCGGGACCGTGGCGGTCCGGGATCTGGCCGAGTATTTCGCGGTTGTGACCGGTTCTTTCGAGAATCCCGACTCCGCCGCAGTGGATCGGGTCCGGGACCGGGCCCGTATTTCGGTCCGGCGATACCGCCGGACCATGGAGGCCATGGGGTTCGATCCCCTGGCCGGGATGCAGACAGAGGATGATCGGATGTCCGGATTTTATCTTGTCCTGGTCCGGGTCTTCAAGGGGGTGGTGGCCCTGTCCCGCAACAGCCGATTTGCGGCCCGAAGCCCTTTGTTTCGTGGAATTCGCAAAGAGTTTGCCGGCACGGTCGACGAGGCGGGGAGGACGTTTACCAGCCTGGCCGGACTGCTGGATTCGGACGGGAAGGTTTTTGACGTCGCCGGGCTGGCCCGGGCGGTGGAGGGGTTGGAGCAGGGCCTCTTGAACCTGGGGGCGTATCAGCGGGGAGAAGGGGTGCGCCAGGAGTTTCTCGAGGCCTGGGGAGCCGTGTACGCCATGAAGAACCTCGTTGCAGAACTGGGTCGTATGCAGGGATACATCGGGGAGGACCGGTCATGCGTATGAAGGATGCCGTGCTCCGGTTACGGCGGGAGATGACCACCGCTTCTCCGGCTTTCCGCCACGCCCTGCGGGCCGGGCTGGCCACTTCGGCCGCATTTATCGCGGCCCGGATGCTCGGTCTTTCTCATGAGATGTGGGTCATCGTCAGTGTGGTGGTCATTATGCGCCCCTCCCTCGGCGGAACACTCCGTTTCGGCAGGGACAGGGTTCTTGGCACCATTGCTGGGGCCCTGGTCGCTATTGCGGTGGTGTTGCTGACCAAGGCGAGCGGGGTGTGGTTTGTGTTATTGCTGGTCGTTTCATTTTTCACGACCCTGTTTCTGCATGTTGTTCATTATCTCGGATTTGTGACCTTTCTTTCGTTCACCGTGGTCCTCGGGCTCGGAATCGTTTTTCCGGAAGGGTGGAAGCTGGGGGTGGAGCGTATCTGGGACACACTGCTCGGGGGCGGGATCGGACTGGGCGCGGCCTTTTTTATCTGGCCCAATCGGGCGGCAAAGGGTATTGATTCCCGGGTGGCTTCGAGCCTGAACGACCTTGGAGCGCTGTTTCGTATTCTGGGGAAGAGCTATCAGGCGGGAGAGGTGCGGCCCGAAGAGATCGTTGCCGCCCGGCGTAAAACGTACGACAGTCTGAACGGATGTCGGGAAATTTTTTCCGAGGCTGCGGCCGAAGCCGGTCTGTCCCGAGCCGGACGAAATGATCTGAGTCGGTTGTCCGCAGTCCTGGACAAGCTGTATGATCTGCTTATGTCTATGGACACCGTGGTCCGACGGGTGTCTGGAAAGGGGCCTCCCGAAAGCCTGGGTAATGACCTGCACCAGCTCCTGGAGACGGTGGACCTGGAATTCGCCTGGATGACGGATTACGCCCGGGGACGCAAAGAAGAAACAACCAGGCCGAACGGGGCCGCGGCCCTGGCGGAGATGTTCGACCGAATCCGCATCGTTCGCGCCCGGGGAGATCTGGAAGGACACTCCATGGAGCATAGAACCAACCTGTCCGCTTTTCTGTACCATGTGTACGCCGTGGTTCAGGAACTCGAGAACGGTTTTGAACTTCTGAAAAGCTACCGGGCCGGGCGAACCGAGGAGGATTCCTCTTTTCAAGCCTGAGCAGGGTGACCTTTTGCAGTCCTTTTTTTAAAATCGGTAGATTCCCCGGCAGGATTGTCTTTCGCCCCCAACCTTTTATCCCGGCAGGTTGTATTCAATGCTGACCACGTCCAGGACATCGCAGCGGTACGGTCTCATTCTGGGCACGGTGGCCCTGACGCTTGTTTTGTGGCTGGTCTGCAAGTGGCATTCCCAGGACTGGTTTTTAAATCCTTACAAGTATCCGGCCAAGGCGGCTTCCCTGACGGCAACGGTGCTCATGGCCTGGTCCGTTCTGCTCTCCACCAGATGGAAGGTCCTTGAAAACCATTTCGGAGGATTGGACAAGGTCTACCAGGTCCACAAGCGGGTCGGGAGGTGGGCTTTTTTTGTCATCCTGCTCCATCCCTTTTTTCTGGCCCTGGACCGCCTTCCGGATCTGTCCGGCTTTTTCGGTTTTTTCTGGTTTCAGGCTCCGCATGGAGACCGGTATCTCTGGGGTGCCAATGCCGGGGTGGCCGCCCTGCTGGTCATGTCCGTGTTGATTGCCGTCACCCTGTGGGGCAGGCTGCCCTATCATGTCTGGAAAAAAAGTCACGAGTGGTTCGGCCTGGTCCTTGGTCTGGCCGCTGTGCACGTCATTCTGGTGCAGGCCGACGTGGCCTCCTACCCGGTCCTGGGCATTTTTTTCTACTCCCTGACCGGGACGGCTCTGGCCGGGTTTGTGTACATCCGGTTTCTGTACCCGTACCTGGGCCCGAAGCATGAATACGTTCTGGAGGCCAAGGAGCAGGCCGGAGAGATCCTGGAGCTGATCTTTGTTCCTACCGGGAGGCCCATGGATTTCAAGCCGAGTCAGTTTGTGTACCTGGTCGTTCACACGGAAGGAATCACCGCGGAACCCCACCCCTATTCCATCGCCTGCGGGTACAACCTTGAAGGACGGTTTAAGCTCGGGGTCAGACAGGTCGGGGATCATACCCGCACCCTGAGTCTGCTAGAGCCCGGGAACAGGGTTTCCGTATACGGGCCGTACGGCCGCTTCAGCGATGCCTTTCTCACTGCGGAGCGGGACTGCGTGTTCATCGGGGGCGGAATCGGAATCACCCCCTTCCTGGGCATGTGGCACGTGGCCCTGCATTCCGAGGAGCGCATTCCCGAGCGGGACGCCCCCCGGAATCTGCAGCGCATGCACCCGGAAACCATCCGGTCCTGGAAAAGTCCCCGGGTCGCCCTGTTCTATCTCTGCCGCCATGGTCATGAGGCCGGCTTTGACAAGGACATCCGCCGGGAGGTGGAATCAAGTCATTTTCACGGGTTCTCGGCCATGGAGCAGCGCGGGCATCTGTATGAACTCCATCTGAGTGCCGAGCGGGGCAGAATCTCGGCAGCATGGATCAACGACCGGATCGGCGGAGACATTGCCGAGCGATATATCTTTCTGTGCGGGCCGTGGCCTATGGTCAGTTCATTGATCAAGCAGCTGAAAGCCGTCGGGGTACCCCGGGAGCGGATTATCGTTGAAGATTTCAATCTTGTCTGAGAATGGGGGAGGGGGTATCGGAGTGTCGCATTGCGGTGCAGCAGGAATATGTACGGGTCTTCTCTTCTGTGGGGGGAACTATTCAGGTACCCGTTCCGGGATTAAGAGGATTATGCTCCTGCGTCGCAGGGGGACAGGATTATCCGGCCTTTGACCGTAATTCCGTTTACCCTTCTACTCCCTATAATCCCTTATTTTTTTATCCGAGGGGAATAATTACCTGTGGGGAAATCTTTTTGTGATCCGGTCCACTCTGACAGGGCTGACCTGAACCGGGTTTCTTTCGAGGTCTTAAATTTTGCGGCGGATCATTTCGTCGGGGCAGGCGTTTACTCTGGTCCGCTGCGCAGTGGGCTGTTCAGCCCTGCATTGAGGAAAACAGTTCCAGATAGGCCCGGGTCATCTTTTTTAGAGAATGTTCGCTGAGAACATATTCGTGGGCCCTGTTGGCGAGTGCTTCTGCCAGATCGGGATCGTCCAGAAGACGGTGCATATTTTCTGCAAGCTGTTCCGGGGCGCCCACCGGGGAGCTTAGGCCGCGGCCGGCCACAAGCTCGGCAAGACCGCCGGCGGTTGTCGCTGCCACCGGTATCCGGTGTCGAAACGCCTCGAGTACGGTGCTGCCCAGTCCCTCCTCGCAGGAGCTCATGGCGAACAGGTCGAACCGGGGCAGAAGGGCTTCGGCATTGTCCTGAAAGCCTGTGAGCCGGTAAATGGAGTCAAGCCCGAGGCGGAGTATTTCCTGCTCTACGGCCTCTCGCAGCTCCCCGTCTCCGAAATGAACAAAGGTGAAGTCGTTTCGCAGTTCGTTCAGATG
This sequence comes from Desulfomicrobiaceae bacterium, assembly GCA_041685265.1. Lineage (GTDB taxonomy): Bacteria > Desulfobacterota > Desulfovibrionia > Desulfovibrionales > Desulfomicrobiaceae > JAWLGC01. Next base: position 32,970 of record JAWLGC010000017.1, read on the forward strand.
CGCCACGGCCCGGACCATGCTTAGCGGGTCCTTGTGCGGGACCAGAGCTGCGATGGTGCCGATGATTTTCGGTCCCCGCACTCGGTGCTTCGTGCACAGCTCTTCCCAGGAAACGGAAGGTTTTGGTGTCCGCTCCAGGTCTATGCAGCTCGGGATGACCGGAACATCCGGGATGCCGAAACGGTCCAGGATAGCGCTGATGGCTCCGGAGATGGCCACCACCCGGTCTGTGGCCCGGTATTTGGCCAGGGTCAGTCTTCCCCTGGGCACGAAATCCACTCTGCGGGTGCAGACCACGGGCCGGCCGTGAACCGGTTTGGTGAGCACGGCCCAGTTCTGGGCCCGAGCGGTCTGGACATGGATCAGGTCGTAGTTTCGACCATGGGCCAAAAGAAAGCGGACAGCCCCGGGCTGTCCGCTTTGTGCGTGTACGGTGATCCCGGCCTGACGGGCCTTGTCCGCCAGGGGGAAACCCTCCAGACAGAGCAGGTCGACGTGCATTTCCGCCCGGGCCAGTCCCCGGCAGGTGAGCAGGGTCTGCTTCTCCCCGCCGCGCCAGGTCTTTTCTGTATTTATTTCAAGGATGTGCATTGATTTTGGTTGATGAGTTTCTCAAATAACTTCAATTCATGAATTAGATTTCCACATCCCATTCGGTTCCGGCCGGAGTGTCTTTGATAGCTACCTGCATGGCCGCGAGTTCTTCCCGGATAGCGTCGGATCTGGAGAAGTCCTTATCCTTGCGGGCCGCATTGCGTTCCTCAATGAGCCGGTGAACAACGGCTGTGTCCACGGAGAGCCGTCTGGCTCGCGAGTCACGCAGTTCAGCAAGGAAGGAGGACCGGTCCTGTTGAAACAGTCCCAGCACCCTGCCCCATTCGGTCATATTTCCAACGATCCGCTTGAAGACCGCCTTGGCCTCTTCGCTTTTTCTGAGGGTCTTGTCTTCCAGTATACGATTGGCCAGCCTGATCAGGGTGAATATGTGCCCCATGGCCCCGGCGGTGTTCATGTCGTCGGCCATGGACTCACCCCAGGCCGTTTCCGCCACGGTCAACTCCTCGGTCAACTCGGCCGGCAATGGGGATTTGGACCATTTGCTTCGGGCCAGCTCCGCATCAATCTGGGTCAGACAGGTGTAGATCCGCCTGATTCCTTTCTCGGCCTCGTCCAGGGCCGCCGTGGAGTAGTCCAGCGGGGAACGGTAATGTTTGCTGAGCAG